>NZ_PNDV01000043.1:0-80524 GCF_005930865.1 Pseudoalteromonas sp. S554
TTACTTTATTATTCTCAACACTTAATTTTAAATTTTATAAAAATCTAAACTCAAGTTTTACTCGACTCACTAAGTGGTTTGCTTGCCTCGCTAGGCGTTGCCTGCTCTGCCGTCTCAGTAGGGTCGCATTATAGGGAGATCCGAAAACAGATCAACCCTTTTTTGAAGAAAACTTGAAAAAACATACTGTTCGATGAGTATTTGAGCTAAACGCTCAAAAACACAACTAATAGTAAGCTTTATTTATGTAATAGCGCCATTTTACTAAGTGTATGATGATAAATATCTTTCTAGTGCTTATTTGAAAGGAAATTATGGTAACAACCATATTAGCTTATGATTTTTCTTAGGTTTAACGTTACCGTTTTTATAGCAATGCTACTCACTTCGCTGAATCATTAATGTAATAGAGCTGTGTTTTGGAGCACTTGAGATTAGTGGTAAATGGGTAATAGGTAATAGGTAATAGGTAATAGGTAAATATAATAATGCAGAAGTTTAATTTGTAAATTTCAGGCATTAAAAAGCCGAGCATAAGCTCGGCTTTTAGGTTTCTTTAAGACTTACTCTGCAGACTGTGCGTCTTCTTGAACTTCTTCGCTAGTCGCTGGGCGACCAACTAGTTCAATATAAGCCATTGGTGCATTATCACCAGTACGGAAGCCACACTTAAGAATACGAGTGTAACCACCTGGACGATCCGCGTTACGTGGACCGATTTCACTGAATAATTTACCAACAACTTCATTGTCGCGTGTGCGAGCAAACGCTAAACGGCGGTTTGCTACACTGTCAGTCTTAGCCAGTGTGATTAAAGGTTCAATTACACGACGTAACTCTTTCGCTTTTGGCAAAGTAGTTTTGATGATTTCATGTTTCACCAAAGAACCTGCCATATTGCTGAACATCGCTTTACGATGGCTACTGTTACGGTTTAATTGACGACCACTCTTACGATGGCGCATGACCCTATCCTTCTAACTAAACTAATATAGTGATTTAGATTATTCAGCTAAACTTGCAGGTGGCCAGTTTTCTAGGCGCATACCTAGAGAAAGACCACGTGAAGCTAGCACGTCTTTAATTTCAGTTAGAGACTTCTTACCTAAATTAGGCGTTTTAAGAAGCTCAACCTCAGTGCGCTGAACTAAATCACCGATATATTGAATTTGCTCGGCTTTCAAACAATTTGCTGAGCGTACTGTTAGTTCAAGATCATCGACTGGACGAAGCAGAATAGGATCGAATTCTGGTTTCTCTTCTTTCTCTTCTGGCTCAGTTACATCGCGTAAATCTACGAATGCATCTAATTGCTCAGCTAAGATAGTAGACGCACGGCGGATCGCTTCTTCAGGATCTAATGTACCGTTTGTTTCCATATCAATGATTAATTTGTCTAAATCTGTACGTTGCTCAACTCGAGCTGATTCAACCGAGTACGCAATACGTTCAACTGGGCTGAATGATGCATCAAGCAACAATCTACCAATTGGACGCTCATCGTCATCAGAGGATAAACGACTAGATGCCGGCACATAACCACGACCGCGCTCAACACGAATACGCATGCTGATCTCGCTGTTACCTGTAGTTAAATTACAGATAACGTGATCTGGATTAGCAATAGTTACATCGCCATCGTGCTGAATATCAGCCGCAGTAACAGGGCCTACACCAGATTTGGTCAGGGTCAGAAAAACTTCATCTTTGCCTTCTAACGTTACTGCTAAACCTTTAAGGTTTAATAGTATTTCAATGATGTCTTCTTGAACGCCTTCTTTCGCGCTGTACTCATGTAATACACCGTCGATTTCTACTTCAGTTACTGCACATCCAGGCATAGATGAAAGTAATATACGGCGTAAAGCATTACCCAGAGTGTGACCAAAGCCACGCTCTAATGGCTCTAAAACTATTTTAGAACGCGTTGGGTTGATAGCGTCGATGTCGACTAACCTTGGTTTTAGAAATTCTGTAACAGAACCCTGCATTTTATCCTCTCTTAACTCTTAACTTTACTTAGAGTAAAGTTCGACGATTAGTTGTTCATTAATGTCCGCAGACAGGTCTGAACGCTCAGGTAGACGCTTAAAGCTGCCTTCCAATTTCTTACCGTCAACTTCAACCCAAGTCGGCTTTTCACGTTGCTCAGCCAACTCTAGAGCAGCGATGATACGTGCTTGTGTCTTAGACTTCTCACGGATTACTACAGTATCTTCTGGAGTAATTACGTATGAAGGAATGTTCACAACACGACCATTAACTAGAATCGCTTTATGGCTTACTAACTGACGTGCTTCAGCGCGTGTGCTAGCAAAACCCATGCGATATACAACATTGTCTAAACGTTGCTCTAAAAGCTGTAACAAGTTTTCACCTGTATTACCTTTAAGGCGAGCAGCTTCTTTATAGTAGTTACGGAATTGCTTTTCTAGTACACCGTAGATACGACGAACTTTTTGCTTTTCACGTAATTGTAAACCGTAATCAGATAGACGACCTTTACGAGCGCCGTGCTGACCAGGTGCAGTCTCAAGTTTACACTTAGAGTCGATAGCTCTTACGCCGCTCTTAAGGAACAGGTCAGTACCTTCACGACGACTCAGCTTGAGCTTAGGGCCCAAATATCTTGCCATGTTATTTCTCCTAACCTATTGTTAAACGCGACGTTTCTTCGGTGGACGACAACCATTATGTGGTATTGGCGTCACGTCAGTAATGTTGGTAATACGGTAACCAGCAGCATTCAAAGCACGTACGGCAGATTCACGACCTGGACCTGGACCTTTGATGAAAACTTCTAGATTTTTTAAACCGTATTCTTGAGCAGCAGTACCTGCACGCTCTGCAGCAACCTGAGCAGCAAATGGTGTAGATTTACGTGAACCACGGAAACCTGAACCACCGGCAGTAGCCCATGATAGTGCATTACCTTGACGGTCGGTAATCGTTACAATAGTGTTGTTGAAAGAAGCATGAACATGAGCCATACCATCAGCAACTTGTTTTTTAACCTTTTTACGACGAATTGGTGTCTTAGCCATAATACTATCCCCTTATCGCTTAATAGGCTTACGAGGACCCTTACGGGTACGCGCGTTAGTCTTAGTTCTTTGACCACGTAGTGGTAAAGAGCGACGGTGACGTAGGCCACGGTAACAACCAAGGTCCATAAGGCGCTTGATATTTAATGTAACTTCACGACGAAGGTCACCTTCAACAGTGTACTTGCCAACTGCATCACGCAGTACGTCAAGTGTTTCGTCAGAAAGTTCACCGATTTTTGTGGTTTCGGCGATACCAGTCGCTGCTAAGATAGCCTTAGAGCGAGTCTTACCTATGCCATAAATAGCTGTTAAACCAATAACTGCATGTTTATGATCAGGGACGTTAATGCCAGCAATACGGGCCACTAACACATCTCCTATATTCGAATTTGGTAATCAAAAGTTTGAAAAGCCCGTAAGGATACTCAAACGAAGACCAAATCACTACTAAAAACACAGGCCGAGAAATCTCAGCCTGCACGACTGTTTACTTAGCCTTGCCTTTGCTTATGCTTAGGCTCACTGCAAATTACGCGTACTACACCAGCACGTTTAATAACTTTACAGTTACGGCATATTTTCTTAACGGAAGCACGTACTTTCATTGCTCAACTCCGTAAACTGACCTTATCGACCGTAGCCTTTAAGGTTCGCTTTTTTCAGCACAGAATCATACTGATGAGACATCAGGTGAGTCTGTACTTGTGCCATAAAGTCCATGATTACAACAACGATAATCAAAATTGATGTACCGCCGAAATAGAATGGCGTTTGCCATGCCATAGTCATGAATTCGGGCACCAGACAGATAAAGGTTATATACAAAGCACCTGCCAATGTCAGGCGTGTCATCACTTTATCAATGTATTTAGATGTCTGCTCACCTGGACGAATACCTGGGATAAATGCGCCAGATTTCTTAAGGTTATCTGCAGTTTCACGAGGGTTAAACACCAACGCTGTATAGAAAAAGCAGAAGAAGATAATTGCCGCAGCTAATACAAGTGAGTACAAAGGTTGACCTGGAGTCAACGTTGTAGCAACAGCTTGTAATGCATCAGCGACAGGACCTTCACCTTGGCCGAACCAGCTAGCAATTGTACCAGGGAACAGAATTATACTACTAGCAAAGATTGGTGGAATAACACCCGCCATGTTTACTTTTAGTGGTAAATGCGTGCTTTGAGCAGCAAATACTTGACGACCTTGTTGGCGTTTAGCGTAGTTAACAACAATACGTCGTTGTCCACGTTCGAAAAACACTACAAGATAAGTAACAGCGAATACTATAACCGCAACCATCAGTAGTACAAAAACATTCAAATCACCTTGGCGCGCCATTTCGACTGTCGAACCAATAGCAGACGGCAAGTTAGCTACAATACCAACAAATATTAGAACTGAAATACCGTTACCGATACCACGTTCTGTTATTTGTTCACCCAACCACATAAGGAACATAGTACCAGTTACTAAGCTCACCACAGCGGTGAAATAGAAACCCATACCCGGATTAACAACTAACCCGTTCATCATGCCCGGTAAGCTAGTAGCAATACCGATAGATTGGATAGTAGCTAGCACAAGCGTGCCGTAGCGTGTGTACTGGCTAATTTTTTTACGCCCTTGCTCACCTTCTTTCTTAAGCTCTATAAACGGAGGATACATATGCGTTAATAGTTGCGTAATAATCGAAGCCGAGATATACGGCATAATACCCAGCGCTAACACTGAAGCTCGCTCAAGTGCACCACCACTGAACATGTTGAACATTTCAACAATGGTGCCCTTTTGTTGCTCGAAGAAATCGGCAAGTACAGCGGCGTCAATCCCAGGGATCGGCACAAATGAACCTAGACGGTAAATTATGATAGCGCCCAATACGAAGAGTAATCGACGCTTCAATTCCGAAAGCCCACCTTGTGCACTTTGTGTATCTTGACCTGGTTTAGCCATTTGTACTTCCTTAGTCTTCTACCTTGCCTCCGGCAGCTTCAATAGCTTCGCGTGCACCCTTAGAGGCTTTAAGGCCTTTAAGTGTAACAGCGCGTGAAACTTCACCAGATTTAACAACTTTAACGAAAAGAACGTTCTTTTTAACTAGACCAGCTGCTTGTAACGCGCTTAGGTCTACCACATCGCCTTCAACTTTAGCGATTTCAAAAAGGTTAACTTCTGCAGATACTAACGATTTGCGTGAAGTAAAACCAAATTTAGGTAGACGACGTTGCATAGGCATTTGACCGCCTTCAAAACCAACGCGTACTTTACCGCCAGAACGTGACTTTTGACCTTTGTGACCACGGCCACCAGTCTTACCAAGACCAGAACCGATACCACGACCAACACGTTTAGGGGCAGTTTTTGAACCTGCAGCAGGTGAAAGTGTATTCAAATGCATGAAATTAACCCTCTACCTTAACCATGTAAGAAACCTTGTTTATCATACCACGTACACATGCTGTGTCTTCTAACTCAACAGTGTGATTGATACGACGTAAACCAAGACCGCGTAATGTAGCTTTATGCTTCGGTAAACGACCGATAGAGCTTTTTACTTGTGTTACTTTTACAGTTTGATTAGCCATGGTTACCCCAGTATTTCTTCTACGCGAAGGCCACGTTTTGCAGCGATAGACTGTGGAGAATTCATATTCTCAAGAGCCGAAATCGTTGCACGTACTACGTTGATTGGGTTAGTAGAACCGTAACATTTAGATAGTACGTTCTGAACACCAGTCACTTCTAGTACTGCACGCATAGCACCACCTGCGATGATACCAGTACCTTCAGAGGCTGGTTTCATGAACACTAGTGAGCCAGCATGACGTCCCTTAACAGGATGCTGTAATGTATTGCCATTTAGGTCTACATTGATCATGTTGCGACGTGCTTTTTCCATTGCTTTTTGAATAGCAGCTGGAACTTCACGTGCTTTACCATAACCAAAACCTACTTTACCTGCGCCGTCACCAACTACAGTTAGTGCAGTAAAGCTAAAGATACGACCACCTTTAACTACTTTAGACACACGGTTTACCGCGATTAGCTTTTCAGCTAGATCAGGCTGTTGTTGCTTTGCTTCTACGTTAGCCATTGTCTACTCCTAGAATTGCAAACCGGCTTCACGCGCAGCATCAGCTAGCGCCTTCACACGGCCGTGATATTTAAAGCCACTGCGATCAAAAGCAATCTTTTCGATGCCTTTGTCAGCCGCACGTTCAGCAACCGCTTTGCCAACTGCTTGCGCAGCTTCAACGTTACCGGTGCCTTTAACTGTTTCGCTAATAGCCTTCTCAACAGTAGAAGCAGCAGCCAGTACATTACCCTCAGCATTAATTACTTGAGCGTAAATGTGACGTGGCGTGCGGTGGATAACAAGACGCGTTGTGCCTTGTTCAATATAATTTCTACGAGTGCGTTTAGCACGACGTAGACGAGCTGTTTTTTTATCCATCGTCTTACCTTACTTCTTCTTAGCCTCTTTACGGCGTACATTCTCATCTGAATAGCGAACACCTTTACCTTTATAAGGCTCAGGTTTACGATATGCACGAATGTTAGCAGCTGTTTGACCAACTAACTGCTTATCTACGCCCTTAACTAGAACTTCTGTTTGGCTTGGAGTTTCAATCGTAATTCCTTCAGGAACTGCGAAATTAACTGGGTGTGAGAAGCCAAGTGTTAAGTCTAAAACTTTACCCTTAGCTGCAGCACGGTAACCAACGCCTACTAACTGAAGTTTCTTCTCGTAACCTTCATGCGTACCAACAACCATGTTGTTGATTAGAGCGCGAGCAGTACCTGCTTGTGCCCATGCATTTGCTACGCCTTCACGAGGTAAAGTTGTAATAACGTTGTCGTTAACTTGTACTTCAACTGCGTCGTTGATAGTACGAGTAAGTTCACCGTTTTTGCCTTTAACTGTGATTTCCTGGCCTTTCAATGTAACTTCTACACCGGCAGGAACATTAATTGGTGCCTTTGCTATGCGAGACATAGTTCCCCTCCGATTAAGCTACAAAGCCAATGATTTCACCACCAACACCAGCACTACGTGCTGCGCGGTCTGTCATTAGGCCTTTAGAAGTTGATACGATAGCGATACCAAGACCACCCATTACCTTCGGTAATTCGTCACGTTTCTTATAGATACGTAAACCAGGGCGACTTACACGCTGGATATTTTCAATTACAGCTTTGCCTTCGAAGTACTTCAACTCGATAGAAAGCTCAGGTTTAACTTCACCGTTAACTGCGTAGTCTACGATGTAACCTTCGTCTTTTAGTACTTTAGCTAATGCTACTTTCAGCTTTGAAGTTGGCATCGTTACAGATACTTTCTTCGCTGATTGACCGTTACGGATACGTGTGAACAAATCCGCGATAGGATCTTGCAAGCTCATAGTCTTACTCCCATGATTCTATTACCAGCTAGCCTTTTTAAGGCCAGGAATTTCACCGCGCATAGCTGCTTCGCGAACTTTAATACGGCTCATGCCGAATTTGCGAAGGAAACCATGTGGGCGGCCCGTAATGTTACAACGATTACGTTGACGTGCAGGGCTAGAATCACGAGGTAAAGCTTGTAGCTTAAGTACCGCGTCCCAACGATCATCTTCAGATGTATTAACATCACTGATGATAGCTTTTAGTGCAGCACGCTTTTCAGCATACTGAGCAACTAGTTTTGTGCGCTTTGCTTCGCGCGCTTTCATAGAATTCTTTGCCATAACCCTACCCTTATTTCTTAAATGGGAAGTTAAACGCTTCTAACAACGCACGGCCTTCCTCATCAGATTTCGCAGAAGTAGTGATAGTGATATCCATACCGCGTACACGGTCTACTTTATCGTAATCGATTTCTGGGAAGATGATTTGTTCACGTACGCCCATGCTGTAGTTACCACGTCCATCAAAAGACTTAGCACTTACGCCACGGAAGTCACGAATACGTGGGATAGCGATTGATACCAAACGCTCAAAAAAGTCCCACATACGCTCGCCGCGTAGGGTTACTTTACAACCAATTGGGTAGCCTTCACGCACTTTAAAGCCAGCAACAGATTTGCGTGCTTTAGTGATTAAAGGTTTCTGACCAGAGATTGCAGTTAAATCAGCTACAGCGTGATCTAAAATTTTCTTGTCAGCTAGGGCTTCGCCCACGCCCATATTTAATGTGATCTTTTCGATCTGAGGGACTTGCATGACAGAGCTGAAACCAAACTTCTCTTGAAGTTCAGCTACTACTTTGTCTTTATATACTTCATGCAGTTTCGCCATCATTCTACTCCAACTATTAGATAGTTTTACCAGTAGATTTAAAGATACGTAATTTCTTACCATCTTCAATCTTGAAACCTACACGATCTGCTTTACTCGTTTCCGAGTTGAAGATCGCAACGTTTGATGCGTCCATAGACGCTTCTTTCTCAACAATGCCGCCAGCTTGGTTCAATTGTGGAACCGGCTTTTGGTGTTTCTTGATCAAGTTTATGCCTTCGACAAAGATTCGACCAGATTCAGTAACAACTGAAAGCACTTTACCGCGCTTACCTTTGTCTTTACCTGCTAGTACGATTACTTCGTCACCACGACGGATTTTTGCTGCCATGATTGGCTCCTTACAGTACTTCTGGGGCTAGTGAAACGATTTTCATGAACTTGTCATTACGAAGTTCGCGAGTCACAGGGCCGAAAATACGTGTACCAATTGGCTGCAAGTTATCATTTAAGATAACAGCCGCGTTGCTGTCGAAACGGATCAGAGAACCATCTGGACGGCGAACACCTTTTCTGGTACGCACAACTACCGCGTTTTTAACATCACCTTTCTTCACTTTACCGCGAGGAATAGCTTCTTTTACAGAAACTTTAATGATGTCGCCAATCGCTGCGTAGCGACGGTGTGAACCACCAAGGACTTTTATACACTGCACTTTGCGAGCGCCGCTGTTATCAGCAACTTCCAGCTGAGTTTGCATTTGGATCATGTTAATGACCTCCGGTGTAGTAATTACAACGTGTCTTAAAATTGTTTAAAATCAAGACATTTCGATTAAATCCCACTCAAAAACAAACGAGTTGTCTCTTAAGGGCGGGCAATTGTACCAGCATTGAGCATGCAGCGATAGGTTATTTTTTAATTAATTTAAGGACTGAAGAAATTTTATTAACCTTGGTAAAGCTATGTGACTATTTTTTAAATGGTTATAAAATAAACAAGGCACTTAAAAAGTGCCTTGTTTATTTTACTAGTGGTTATTTAGCCAAATAGCCCTTTTAATTTGTCTTTTACTTTATCTTTGGCCTTTTCTTTCGCTTTTTCTTTTGCGTCATCGAGTTTCTTTTTAGCTTCATCTTTTAGGGCATTACTTACATCTAAGTTTATACCCACATCGTGAAATGGTCCTTTTATACGCAATGGTATTTTAAAGCCTGTACTGTCATCGGTTGTGCCTTGACCCTCAATTGAATCCACAATGCCCGTTACCAAGCGGTAATCTACTTTAGTGAAGGGTAAATCCACATCCCCTTCACCGGAAATACGAATTAAAGGACTTATTAGCGACAGGTCTTTATTCTTACCTACGCCGTTTATAAAATCAAAGCTACCAGTAAGCGCAGAAAAGTCTGTTTGCTCAGCGTCTTCAAAACCAGTATCTAAACCCTCTGAAGCTGCGCCAAAGTTCCCTGATATAATTTCTTTACCTTTGCGAACCATTTCAGCGACATTCGCTCCTTTTACCGCACCATCTGCAAATTTAAATCCTAATTGGCCATTAAGTGCACTTATAAACGATTTTTGACTTTGTCCAACTGTAGATAAATTCCAATTTAAAGAGCCTTTACCGAGTAACTTGTCAAAACCAGTTGCATCAGTTAATAACGGCTGTGCATCAATATCTGTTAAATTAAAGTTTGTAGCTATCTTATAAGGAGCATTTTGAGCATCAATAGTAATTACACCTTTACCAGCGCCTTCATACGCTGAAAAACTGTCTAAGCTTAATTTAGCCACACCCTTGTTAATCGCCACTGTAAATTGATTTGCACCAAGCTCAATATCGTTTGCTTTTAAACCGCTTGAACGAATAACTACATTAGCATCTAGTGCATTTAATGCGCTTAAATCAATTTTCGTATCGTCCCATACAATTGGCTGTGCAGGCTTAGATTCTTTACTTTCGGGTTCTTGCTGTTTTGCTACGGCTTCTGGTAAGTAAGGGTTTAAATCGAGCATGCCCAAGTCAATATCAGCATTAACGGCCAATCGACCTCCTAAATTAAGCTCACTCTTACCTTTTATTTCTAGCTCATCTAATGTAGCGATTAACTGTTCAAGATTAAAAGTTTCACCTGCAAGATGCATTTTACCGTTTACACTAAAGGCATTAAACGCGTTTTCTTTGGCGTTTAAGTCTACCCCTTGCCAAGTTGCTAGGTCTTTAACAGAGTTACCACTGAGCGCTAATTCACCTTTTATATCTTGCCCCTGCTGAGCAATATCCCCATTGAAAGTTAAGTTAACTAAGCGTGAGTCAAGACTTTGCGTGACTTTGAATGTAGAGCCTTCGATTGCTTTAGCTGGTGTATCTAATGTTATATCCAGCTCAAAACGCTCTTGCATATAAGTAATACCGCCTTTAACTTCTAATGTTTTGCGAAGAGAAGGGAGTAAAATAGCTAACTCTAAATCACTAATTTGTTGCTTCGCGCCAGTTACTCCATCAAGGTAAGTAAACTTCCCGCCATAAATAGCGACCTCACCCAGCTCAATATCAAAGCTAGCAGGCAGCTTAATTGCCTCACCAGGCTCAGCTTGCTCTGTTGGTTTTTCTGCTACCGCATCAAACAACTGCCAGTTAGCTTTACCATTCTTATCTGTTTCTAATAAAATATCGGGTTCGTTAATTACAAACTTATCAAGCTTAAATTCACCGCCAAATAATGAAAACCAAGGTATATGTATCGCTAACTGCTGCATACTTGCCATATCAGCTCGCGAACCTGTTTGCATATTAGCAAAGTGGACATCATTCAACTCTAACTTTAGTGCAGGAAACACACTAAGCGTTTTATCACCATTAATTGTTAGCGTTCTTCCCGTCGTTTTTTGAACTTCCTCTGATACTTTATTAAAAATGGTATCGGTAGGAATTAAAAAAGGTGCTGCAACAATTAACGCAATACAAAGAAAGAGTATTACACCAAAAATTTTGAGTAAGGTTTTCATGTTCGTCCTTTAAGCGGTCAAATTATGTTTTTATCATAGCGAGTGTTAAGCCTAAAAGCATTGCTGTAGATAAAAAAAGCTCATAAAAGCAGTTTACTTATTTCATATGAATCGTTCCTGAAACATTTTGATACCTTTAGGTTACAAAAAATAATTGACTCATTGATACCTCAAGGTTGCATTGACACCCTGAGGTTACATAATGTTAAATTTTAAAAGGAAATGATATATGTCAAATCATGATATTAAAAATGAAGAAAAGTTTATGGGCCAAAATGCTTGGTTTTCATTATTCATGGGAGTCACTTTATTAATCATCAGTGTTTACCCACTGCTTACTCAAACATCAGCCCCGCTGTTGTTTTTTGGTACTGCTGCTTTTTTAGGTTCATTCTGTATGTTTGTGATCAGAGGCGGGTTTACATGGAAAATGAAATACCACCTTAACCTACAAAGATGAGTACTTAAACACCATCGACACCATTGCCTATAAACATGTAGTCCTTGGCTTACTTTTTAGCATGGGTGGCGTTTACTTATTCTCAGATGATTTGGCTTTAGAAGTGTCTCACACCATGATGGCCTCGTTTTATCTTGCTGTAATGTGTTTAATATATGGCGTATCAATTCTTTGGCAAAGCAAAGATTAGGAACAAAAGTGCAAAATAACATTGCAAAATTTCGTAAAGAGGCAGGGCTTTCGCAGCAAGAACTTGCCGATGCTGTAAGCGTATCGCGTAAAACAATAAGCACTGTAGAAACAAATCGATTTACGCCATCGGTCATTATAGCGCTTAAAATTGCAGCTAACTTTAACGTGCCCGTTGAGAGCCTCTTTATATTAGATGAGGCTGATTAATAACCGAGCAGGTTAGATTAACCCCGATTTTAAACACCATAATACTGCAGCGCGCAGGACAGCGCTGTTGTTATTAGCGTATTTGAGCTAAAATACACAATGCTAATACATATATATAAATCCGGAGTATCTACAAGGCATGAAAAAACTGCTAATTTCACCGTCAAAAATGACACTAGGCGAGCAAGAAAATCAAATCTATCAGAACATTCTGAAACAATCTTCAGAATTAAGCCTTAACCTTATGGCCGTGAAAGTAGAAAACCATCCTGATGATTTTTTACCTTGGTGTTACGAGCTATTAAACGCAAGCAGAGATCGTATTAACTACGATTTACTTGAGCCGCAACAGCTACCTGTTCTTAAAAAACTACATGATCAGCTTATTTCGGCTATCAGCTTTTTACAAGTTAAAACGCTTCGTGTAGCCCCTTGGCCTGTGGTAAGTGTATTTATAGAGCAACATAAAGACGTTATTGCACTTGATGAACAACTTCGTTTAGCAAGTTACGTAAAAAGTATTCGTGAGCAATCATTAAAAGACATGATCCCTGAAGACCTTCTTGCTTTTACTGGCAAGCATATGGCTTCACTTGATCCAAGCACTTACGATTTTGATGTTGAGTGGTTTGCATCAACTAAGAGTGCTAAAGTTTTCCACCAACTCATTGGTGATTTACCGGGTGCGTTTGATGACGCACTGGCTAATATTCCTCTTGAAGGTGACATTACCCATTACGAGTACCAACAGTTTGTAGCTGCTTATAGCAAAATATTTACTGATAGCAGTGAAAAGCCAACTCTTGCTCCGGCAACACGACTACTTGCAATGCGTCGCCCTGATATTTTTACGCCAATCACAAATAGTCGTTTAGATGCATTATGCGCAGCACTTGCGGTTACAAAACTTAAAAATAGTGATTTTGAGCGTTACTGGCAAGATATTGTAAAAGGCATTCAAGCTATGTCATGGTACAAAATGGCAAATGCTTCAAATGAATTAGAAGAGCAACTAGTGTCAATTAAAGCGCTTATACCGTGCTTTTTTTACTACGCGGATAACAAAACACCAGATAGCTCTAACTATATTAAATTACTTAATAAACCAAAGCGTAGCACCACTAAAACGGGTAAAACACAACGCAGAGGTAAAGAGTCTGCTGAAATTTTAGTTGACCGCGCTTTGGCTGCCGATGATATTCCTGAGCATATTCGTAGCAAACGCGACTCAATAATCAGCGAAGTTCAAAAAGGTCGCAGTGTAAACGAAACAATTAGTCTAATGCGCACCATATTTGGCTAAATAATTCTAAACAAGCTGTACTTTCATGGTGCAGCTTGATTATTTTATGCACCAGCGATGTGCGATAGAATATTTCTTCCTCATAATCTAAACCACCCACCCCAAACGCAAGCCATTGTTAATAAATAATAAAACTTAAATCTTAAACAAAATAAATCAAGCTGGCACACACAGTGCAATTCTATTCTCAGTTAAACAATAAAAACGCATAAATCAAAAGGCTACGGTACTTCATAATAAAAAGCCTTCCTATGCAAAAAATCATATAACGGGAAATGGAACATGTTAAAACTAAAAAAAACAATCGCTTTTAGCGCCGTGGCATTAATGGCTGCAACGTCACTTACATCAACAGCAGTAAATGCTGAAGTGTCTGCGAATGTAGCAGCTACCTCAAATTACTTATGGCGTGGACAAGAACAAACTGGCGGCGACGCTGCTATTTCTGGTGGTATTGATTACGCTGACGAATCTGGGTTTTATGCTGGTACATGGGTATCTAATGCATCTTGGGCTGACGAAATGACCTACGAGCTAGATTTTTACGCAGGCTTTGGTGGCGATATTAGCGAAGGTGTTAGCTACGATGTAGGTTACATTTATTATGCTTACCCAGACGCGGCATCAAGTGCAGACGCTGATTTCTCAGAAATTTACGGTAGCATCAGTGTCGAAGGCTTTACCTTTGGTGCATCAGTGCTTGCTACATCTGCTGCAAGTGGCGACGGTACAGACTTTGGTGATTCACTTTATTTGACAGCTGATTACGGCTTTGCCGTAGGCAGCAATGGTACAGAAATGGCTTTACACATAGGTCATTATTCTGGCGATTTTATTGGTGACGAAGACATCATTGATTACGGTGTGTCTGTATCAAAAGATGGATTCACATTTGGCGTATCAGACACTGATATGGACGAGTCAGATGTAAAAGTTTACGTTGCTTACGCTGTAGACTTCAGCCTATAAACAAACATGTGTTACTTGCTGCAACTGAAGGGCCATTTGGCCCTTTTTTAGCACCTAGCATCTTTTCTTTGTATTGGGTTATATTTAAATTATTACTCAGCTTTAAAAGGTACCTTAGTGCAGCTCACTTCAACTGTTTTAGGGTACCAAGCCGGGCCTATCTGATTAACTACAACCTCCGCTACTCCATTACTAAATGACTTATACGTGTGCACCGTTTGCCATTGTCCTTGTGGACAATGCTCACTTAAGTCAACCGCATCAGATCCCTCATACAAAGCTAAAGCAAAATTATGATGCCACTGAGAACTATTGTGCGACTGGTTATTAACTTTTTCAGGTACACCATTATCAAAGTAAATATTTGTGCAACCAGTTAACATAGCAAAAGTAATACTGCCTAAAATTAATTTAAGATTCATAACGCCTCCTGCGTATTTTGCTCTTCACACCATACCTTTATGGTATGTGGTGAATAAATGCCTAGCGTAATTAAACCCAACGCACCATCGCTAAATGTTTGTTGCGACTGCATTTGAGCCGCTTGTGTATCTGTACAAATCTCTTTTACATCCACACGTTCCTCTCCTACTAATCCCCATAAATAAAATGGACGGCTATCTTCGTAGGTCGCTTTACTTGTAATTTTTGTGATAGCGTGTGGCTGTATGGTAACCGCAGAACAGGCGCTTAAGCCTAATACTACAAACCCCATTATTAATGATTTCATGTTTGTCCTTACTTGGTACTTACTTTCAGTAAATAAACTTTACAGTAAACCAGTAAAATAATGAGTAAAAAGCTGTGCGAAAAATGTAGCCAACCTTACAGATTTCAAACATTTTTTTACACAAAAAAGGCCGCAAAATTGCGGCCTTTGAGTAAGTTTAGTTTCAGCTATTAAAACTTAGCTAAGTTATTTACGTTATCTTTATCAACCAGTTTTACGTACGGATCGACTCCTGCAAATAAAGGTTTTTCTTTTACCTTTAACTCAATAATATTAGTACCCGTTACTATTTGATGTTTTTGTGAGTAAATCACAAAATCTTCGGCGAGTAGATTTTCAGGATCGTCACTAAACAATACAATATCAATTAACTCATCGAGTGGCTGTTCTGTTTCTTCACCTTGACCATCAGCACGCTGCTTAACAGCTTCAACGTTTAACGTAACACTGTAAAAGCCATCACTGTCGGCTTCGTCTGAAATTGAAACCTCTTTCATTTCCAGCTCATACAAAGTGATATATTTAAACTGATCATCAATAAAGTTTTGCTCAGCTTGCGTTGCGTCTTGTTTTAAATAACTGAGTAAATCAAGCGTTGTTGGGTATGGCATTGATTGGTATCTAAACTCATTTAAAAATGCCTTAAGGGCAGCGTTTAAACGTTTTTCACCTAGGCGATCATAAATCGCCATCATAACAACAGATCCTTTATTGTAATGAAGGTATTGCTGAGCTTGTGTTTTATATAGCGGCATTTCTTCAAACGCTTCTCCAGTGCGGCCCATTAAGTACCTATCTAACTCGTATTTTAAAAACTTACGTAGCTTTTCTGGGCCAAAGCGTTTTTCAAGCACCATTAGCGCACTGTATTGTGAAAGCGTCTCCGACATAACGGCGGCGCCTTCTACATTGGCGCCTGATACTTGATGACCCCACCACTGATGCGCCACTTCATGTGCGGTTACATAGTAAGGTAGGTCAATTTTACTTTCATCCCTTGAGTCTGTAACAAAACCAATGCTTTCTGAATAAGGAACAGTATTAGCAAAACTTTGCGCAAATGAGCGATAGCGAGGGAATTCAATAATACGTAATTGCTTATGCTGATAGGGGCCAAATGCTTGTGTAAAATAATCTATCGAGTCTTGAACCGATTCAATCATGCGGTCAACATTCCACGCATGACTTTTATGGAAATAAACCTCAATATTTACACCATTATGCTCAACCTTTTTACTTTCCAATTCAGCCGACTGCACCGCATAAAAATTTATAATAGGTGCATCCATTTCATAAACAAAGGTTCGGCGCCCATCTTTTACGCTTTCACTTTGTAAATAACCAGGTGTAATCGCAAATTGCGATTCATCGGTCGTTACCGTTGCTTTAAAATTAATAAACCCCGTGGCTTGACCAAAATCACTTTGTGTATAGTACTGGCTATCTTCAAGTTTATTTGCTCGTTCTAGCTCAGGTAAATCATGTTTACGGCGCTCAAATTTATCAGCCACCTGTAAACGACGGTTGTAACCAAAATTGGGAAAGAGCTCCCAGTTATTAATAAACGTGCCATTAGCCACTAACTGTGTATCGGAGCCTCTATCGGTAAAGCCGGTATGCTCGCGAGTGACAGACAGCTGCCCTTCTCTTATTTCGTTTGGCATAAGGGGCTGATCAAATTCAAACCATGCAGAATAAAGCGCTGGTAATTTTTCAACAATTTTACCGCCAGCCATCGTTACATCCCAGCTTTTGCCGTGTTGCGGTGAACTTATTAACACTCGCGAAATTGGCTCATTAGATGTATTAGTAAACTTAATTTTTGCAACTGCACTCAAAGCACGCTTTTTAGGATAAATATCAACAGTTAAGTCTACATCTGTCACCATAGGCACGGCTAAATCTTTGTATTGTGCAAACTGTTTTTCATAGCTTACTTGCTTGTCTTGAAACGCATCACTTGTGGTAAATTCGTTTAAAACACGCGTATTGTAATAAATGTTATAACCTGCACCAACAAACACCAGTGCACTAACACAAACAATTACTTGCCCCTTTAACGACATATTATAACGAAGCATAGACAGGCGTGTACGCAGCGTTTGTGAAGGTCCTCTATGCCATAACGCAAATCCTACAATAGCCAAAACAAGACTTAACGCGCCCCAATACAATGTGTACCAATGCGCTGCTTGCAAAAAGTGTCCATAGCCGTTTATATCAGAGTACGGTACGCTACTGCTTTTCGAAAAATGATACATATGGTGTTCAAATCCATACGAATCCATTACCATTTGCACTATGTAGTACAAAATAAATAACCCCATTCCTACGTATTTATTTGGGCTAATAATTTGTAAAAAGAAGGCAAGCACCGTAAGCATAATTAACGGTAAAAGCGATAAATAAACAATCCTGAATAAATACTGCCCTAACTCTAAATTAAATTGCCCTTTAAATAGCTGCACTGTAATTGTTAGTATCATTCCAACAAGAAACAAGCCTGAAATAGCTGTTATTAACGCCAGTATTTTTGATACCCAAAAAACGCTGTTGTGTGCTGGAAAGCTGTCAACAATATCGCCCATACCACTTTGACGTTCTCGCCAAACAAGCTCAGCGCTATAAAAAGCGATAATAACAAACAAAAATAAACCCGAAATACCGCTAATAATATTGACCATATTCGCGGTAATTGGCCAGTTAGTTGTACCGTAAGCACCAATGGGAGCAAACAGCGGAATCATAAGCGTTACAATACTTACACCCGCTAAAATCATAAATGGCGCGCTAAATATAACTTGTTTAAGTTCAAATATACTGCGCATTATTAACTGCGATTGCGTACTCGCTCCTGCAGACTTGTAATTTTTAGCATTATTAATCAGTGCAGCTTGTTTATTTTGCACAAATGCAGAGACTTTAAATTGCTTTTTCTGTTTTTTAGCTACTATGCGGTTACTTAATCTTCCAAGGCTAAAAAACATAGCTAAGCCCAGTACAACCCACAAAATACGGTTAACTAACAAATCACCGCTGAGGGTAAGCACTTCTGTGTTTTTATCACTCACAGTCCAGTAACGCGTCAAATCAATTAAAGACCCTAGGCCAAATGGGTCGGCGTAAACAACTATATTTCTAAATGCTAAATCATCAAAATAAGCACTGGCGATTTGATAAGCAATAAAAATAACAACGGCTGCGACATACACCGACATCATGGTTTTAAAATAGACAGCTACGCTGTTAAAAATAGCCGAAAGCACCAGCAAACTTGGTACTGCAATATAAAAATAAGGTGCGGCGTAATACACAAATTTATTTGGACCTACTAGCTCACTATCGAGCCACCCAACTGATAAGCCAAATTGCGACCCTAAAAGTACTCCTAACGGCACGGTTAAAAATACAACCAGCACCACTAAATAAGCACCAAAAAAACGCCCTGTTTGATAAGGAATAGGATTAACAGGCTTACTAAAAACCAGTTCGTCCATTTTACTTTCACTATTTCTAATAGCGGAGCTGGCAACAAAGTTAACTACCAAAAACATTGCAAATACACAAAATGTAATGGTCAACATCATAATTGAAAAAGGCGAATTCATATGTACATTAGCGCCGCCTAGCGGAAATTTGCTAGAAGAGCTGATAAAAAACGCCATAAAAAAGAACATTAATGAAACAATATAAAACGAAGGCTGGCGCACAAAATAGCGCAGCTCAAATGCGAGCATATTAAAAAACATAACGCCTCCTATGCTACTTGGCTATTACGATGATTGAGCAAAGTAGAAAAGTACACGTCTTCTAGGTTTGCATGGCTTGGTTGAAAACCTTCAGGAGCTTGTTCGGCTAATACATGCAATATGGTTTGCCCAGCAAATAAGCGTTTAGAAATAACAGGTAGCTGTGGCTCAAGCTCTTGCGCTTCTTCTTGGCTCATGGCTTTGCGCCAAATTTGCCCTTGCAGTTTATCGGTGAGGGCAATCGGGTTACCCTCTAATAAAATTTTACCACCAGCCAGTACCGCCATATTAGGGCATAGTTCAGCCACATCTTCTACTATGTGGGTTGATAATATAACGACTTTTTGCTCGCCTAAGCTTACTAACAAGTTATGAAAGCGATTTCGCTCTTCAGGGTCTAGCCCTGCGGTTGGCTCATCAACGATTAGTAAATCAGGGTCGCCCAATAACGCTTGAGCAATACCAAAACGCTGGCGCATCCCGCCCGAAAAGCCACTGACCGCTTTTGAGCGATGTTGATATAAATTAGTATGTGCTAGTAGGCCTTCAACCGACTCTTTACGCTCCCCTTTATTATGAATCCCCTTTAAAACAGCCATATGGTCTAGCAAGTCGTAAGCACTAACACGCGGATAAACACCAAAATCTTGCGGAAGGTAACCTAAACGTTGGCGTAGTGCTTGTGGGTCTTTAAACACATCAATACCATCAAAGGTAATTGCCCCCGCGTCGGCAGATTGTAACGTTGCAATAGTGCGCATTAGCGATGACTTCCCGGCACCATTTGGCCCAAGTAGCCCAAACATGCCTTTACCTATTGATAAATCAACACCTTGCAGAGCGTGCACGCCGTTGTCGTAGGTTTTTGATAACCCTGTTATTGATAGCATTTTTTACTTCCTTGAATTGTAAGTATTATTTTTATACTGTTTTATACCACATTAAAAACGGGAACATAAGTTACGCTGTGGCCAACTTTGTAACAATAAATAAACAGCAACACACTCTAATAACACTTGCTAAGAAGTGAGCCTCTGGGTATAAAAACCACACACCATTGATAAGAAGCGAAAAGCCATGCAAGAACATAAAAACCAGCCATTGACCGATTTTATAGAATACTCACACGATGAAATGTTAGCCCGTGCAAATGAATTTTTACAAACAAGCCAGCGCCGCCATAGCATTCGCAGTTTTAGTGACCGCCCAGTGCCAAAAGAGATTATCGAAACCTGTATAAAAGCAGCGGGTACAGCACCTAGTGGTGCAAACCACCAGCCTTGGCATTTTGTGGCTATTAACAGTAGCGATGTAAAAAAACAAATACGCGACGCGGCTGAAAAGCTAGAGCGCTCTTTTTACGAAGGGCGAGCAGGCGAGGAGTGGCTGGATGCATTAAAACCATTAGGGACTGACGCGAACAAACCCTACTTAGAGCATGCACCTTGGCTTATTGCTGTGTTTAGTCAAAAAAAGGGCGGCGTGAGTACTGACGATAAAAATACAAATTACTATGTGCATGAGTCTGTTGGGTTAGCAACGGGGTTTTTAATACAAGCTCTGCACCGAGCAGGCCTTGCAACACTTACTCACACCCCAAAACCTATGAGCTTTTTAACAGACATTTGTGGCCGCGATAAAGATAACGAGCGCCCTTATATGCTATTAATTGCAGGCTATCCGGATGTGCATGCAACAGTACCAATGCACGCCCTAGATAAAAAATCGATTGATGAAATAGCCAGTTTTATTTAATACCGTGCAAGGGGGAATAATCAATAGCAAGTACATCTCCCTCTTTAAGGCCAGCAATTACATGGTGCTTGTTATTAACCATTGTACCTAACCTTACGAAACGTTTAACTGGCGTTTCGTTTTCTAGTACATACACCATGTTTAATTGCCCAAATTCATGTACCCAGCTTGGCTCAATTAAAATACCTTGAGCGCTTTTTGTAGGTAACTGCAACTGTGCGTAAAGCCCAGGAATTAACCCTAATTGTGTATTCGTGTCTAGGCGAATAAGCAAGCTACGCGCGCTACTGTCGGCAACAGGGACTATTTCGCTTACTACGGCAGGTGTTGTTATTGCCAAAGATGGAAGAACCACATTTAAGCTATCTCCAAGTTTTAATTTTACAGCTTGTTGTTCACGCACATTAAATTCAAGCTGTAATTGCAATGGGTTATACACAGTAATAAGTGGCTTGCCCGGTGTTACGGTGTCGCCGGGCTCGGTTAAACGTTCAACCACAACCCCTGAAATAGGCGCTATAATTTGAGTATAATTTAGCGCCACTTTTGCTTGTGCTTGTTGCTGCTGAGCGGCGGCTAAATTAGCAGTGAGATTATCAAATTTAGCCTTAGCATCATCTAATTCACTAACAGGCACCAACCCCTTAGCATTTAAATCACTCATTCTAACTAATTGCTTTTGAGCTTGCGTCAACGATGCTTTCACCGCGTTAATATTCGCGTCGCTTTGTGCTAACGCCGCTTTAAAATCATCTTGCTTGAGGGTAATAAGTAAATCGCCTTTAGTGACCTTATCGCCCGCTCGTACTTTTAGCTGCTCAACTTGCGCCATAACATTTGATGAAATTTGCGTATTTTGTTTAGCAATTACACTACCCGGTACCTGCTCAATACCGGTGATGTTTTGCAGCGAAATGGTAACGCGCTCCCCCTGATAATTACTTTGTTGTGATTCTTTTAAACCAGCCGTTTGTTGGTCAGAAAAACTACCAGCCATGTAAAGCACAGCCATAATAATTACCAATAAAGCGATTAAAGCGCCGATTAGTTTTGATTTACCCTGCATGCGCTTCACCCTCTGAACTTGCAAACACTAAATAATAAACAAGTGGCACTACAAATAACGAAAATACAGTAGACGCCACAATACCAAAAATTATCGCAATCGCGAGCCCGCTGAATACCGGGTCAAGTGTGATTACTAAGTTACCCAATAAGGTCGTGCCTGCGGTTAGTAATACAGGGCGCATGCGCACTGTTCCAGCAGCAATCAGCGCATCTTTTATAGCCATACCTTGACCTCGGGCTTGATTAATAAATTCAACTAAAATAAGCGAATTACGAACCACAATACCAGCAAGGGCAATCATCCCAATCATTGCTGTGGCGGTAAATAATACTGGCTCAGGAGCGCCAGCTATAGCACGTTCTCCAAACTGATTTAATAACCAAAAACCTGGCATAATACCTATGACCGTGAGCGGAATAGCCGACATAATAATTAGCGACAAGCTCGCAGATTGTGTTTGAACACGTAAAATAATAAATATGGCACTAAGCGCAAAGGCAAATGCAATTCCCATATCCCTAAACACATCTATGGTAATACGCCACTCACCCTCACCACTAAAGTTGGCATGAGTGCCTTTAGGTAATTGCCATGGTGCAGTACCGCCATTGTTAAAAAAGTGGCGGTTTATCCACGGTGTTTTTTCAAAATAGTTAGGCTCGGCGTTAAAATCAGCATTTACGTCTGCAATAATCTCTGCTGGCGTTCGCCCGTTTAGCTCAGCCATAACATAAATTACATCGCGTTGATCTTTACGAACCCGAATGTCAGCAACCTGATGTTGCGTAAATTCACCTAATTCTGAAAGCGACACTAATGGCCTAGGTGCACTTTGTAAGCCAAATTCATCACTGGTTTTAGCTAAATCTCTATCACCTCTGACTTGCAGTGCAAGTAATTGCGAAATTTGATTACGTTCGCTGTATGGTAACTGTAATTTAATATCAACAGGCTCAGTTTCAGAGCTTACGTAAAGTACCCCCATGGTTTCACCTTGTGTTGCAACACTTAACGATTGAGCAATATTTTGAGTAGAAACTGCACTGATTGCCGCTTTGCTCTTATCGGTTACAAAACGCTGTAAAGGTGAAGGTGCAACCATAGAGGTATCCACTTCGACTACGTGTGGCTCTTGCTTTAAACGTTCAGCTAATTGTTTAGCTGCTTGGTAATGAGTTTGCTCATCAACAAAATCATCTCGGTAAACCTCAGCAACTAAAGTACTTAATACGGGCGGACCAGGAGGCACTTCAACAACTTTTATTACTATGCCTTGTTTTGCTAAAGGTGCGAGCTGTTTACGTAAGCGCATAACCACAGCATGTGATTGATGCTCGCGCTCAGATTTATCAATCAATAGCACTCTTAGCTCTGCTAAATGTGTCGCTTCACGGCGATAATAGCCACGTACCATGGCATTAAAATCCATACTTGAAGGCTTACCAACGTAGGCTGCTATTTCACTTACTTCGTTTAATTGCCAAGTGAGTGTTTGCACTTGTTTGGTAAAGGCTGCGGTTCGTTCTAAATTTGTGCCCTCTGGCATGTCTATTAATACTTGTAGCTCATTTTTATTATCAAACGGTAATAGCTTTAAAGGCACTAAACGCATAACTGGTAGCATGGCGCTAATAATAAACAAAATTAATGTGCCCCATAATACCCATTTTGCGCGCTGCTTTGAGACAAGCAGCGGGCTTAATAACGTTTGATAAATACTAATTTGGGGCTCAATTTCAGTGTGGGTATCTGTATTGGGCTTGAGTAACTTCATCGCAAGCCATGGAGTTACAAAAAACGCCACAATGGTGGATACCATCACGCTGATTGGAACGTTAAATGCCATAGGTGCCATGTACGGCCCCATCATGCCGGTAATAAATGCCAGCGGAATAAATGCCACCATAATCGTTAACGTAGACATAAGTAACGCACCGCGAATTTCGCTCATTGCGCCAACTATTTGCTGTTTTTTGTTGCCTTTTTTATTTAAAAAACGGCTTATATTATCAATGCCTGTAATTGGGTCATCTACCAATAAACCTAACGATAAAATAAGTGCAAATAACGTTACTCGGTTAATGGTATAACCAAACGCAAAATCCAGTGCCAGTGTAATGCCATAGCAAATAGGCACCGCTAACCCAACAACAATGGCGGGTCGCCAGCCCAAAAACACCCCAACAAATATCACTACCGTAAATACTGCAAACACTAAGCTTGATGTTAGATTATTTACTTTTTCATTGGCGGTTTGCCCGTAATCTCTTAATACCGAGTAGCTCACTTCTGGCGGTAAAAGCGTGCGTGATAACTCGGCCATCACTTGGTGAACATCATTTGCCACCGCCACGGCATTCGTGCCTGTTTGCTTAGCCACACTTAATGTGACCATGGGTAACTGTTGATCATTAGAAGATTGTGCAAGCCATTGGTAATGTTCGCTCTCGCCAGGCCCGTCAATCACGCTTGCAATATCAAGTAAGTAAACACTCTTACCGTTTACTACATTTACTACAAGCTGCTCCACTGCAGACTTATTACGTAAAACGTCACCCGCTTGCAAAGCTATTTTTTGCTGACCATTTACAACACTGCCTAGTTGCGTAAGTTGATTAGATACACTTAATGCATAAAGTACATCGCTTATAGTTGTTTGGTGAGCAGCCAACGCGCTGGCATTTAAATTAATAGTGAGCGTGCGTTTACGCCCAGCAATCACTTTTACCTCGCTGGTGTTTTCAATACGTTGTAAAGCACTCGCAATTTCGTTTGCAAATCGTGTTAATTCGTAATCGCTATAGAGTTGTGGATCTTTGCTGTACAACCCAAGCATAACAATGGGAACATCATCGACCTCAATGGGCCGAATTTGCCAATCTTTAATAACAGAAGGCATTGTATGCTGGTAACCATTAAGCTTGGCGTAGGTATCTAAAATAGCCTGTTCACGATCATGCCCCACCTCAAACCTAAGTGTCACCACGCTAGCACCAGTTTGTGTGGTTGAATAAATATGTTCAACACCGCCAAGCTGGGAAAGTAACTTCTCAAGAGGCTGAGTCACCAGCCGTGTCACTTCGGGCGCTTCTACATTCGGAGCCGATACATATATATCAAGCATAGGCACCACTATTTGCGGCTCTTCCTCGCGAGGCGTTTGTTTTAAAGCAAACAGGCCAAACAAAATTGATAACACAAAAATAATAACCGGAATACGACCCGTTAAACTGCTTTTTACTGCGTTATCAATCATGTTCATTACCACTACCCCTTACAAAACAAACCATACAATGTGCCTAAAAGATGAATAGCATTCTGATCAATCACACGGTAATAAATAGTTTGCCCCTCACGGCGAGTAGCAACAATATTCGTTTTTCTAAGGGCAGCTAAATGCTGAGAAAGTGCCGACTGCGCTAACGGCACCGCTTCATTAAGCTGTGTCACACTCATTTCGGTATCTTGCAACGAACATAAAATCATTAAACGATTTTTATTAGCTAAAATTTTTAATAGCTGCTCTGCTTGCTCAACGTTCCCCGCCATAGCAGTAAAATCAATATTCATATAAAGCTCTAATAATCTAATGTGATCGCAGTATAAATTGTTACATTAGAAAAGTCTAATATTAGGATTTACTAATATATGAAATACGATTATAGTAATTAGGTATTTAACTGGATAAGTGACCGACTATAATGAAACTCAATAATGCGCTTCGTCTGATCGCTGGCATAATGATTGTGATCTCAATTTTATTACAAACCTATCACGATCCTAGGTGGGTATATTTTACAGTGTTTATTGCCCTAAACTTGATGCAATCGGCTTTCACTAGCTGGTGCCCTATGATTACACTACTACGCAAATTTGGCGTTAAGGAATAAATATAATGCTTACTTCTATCCCCGATTTACTAAAAGTTATTACACCTAACCAACGACGTATCGACGCTGAACAAGCAAAACAAGAGATTATCGAAAACAAGGGCTTACTTATTGATGTGCGTGAACCCGCAGAACATGCTACCAATCCTGCTGTAGGCGCTATTAATATTCCGCGTGGCTTACTTGAAATGAAGTTGATGGAAATAGAAAAAGACGCTTCCCGCCCTATTTATCTGCACTGCGCTAGTGGCGCACGCGCCACATTAAGTGCTGAAGCAATTACACGTATAGGATATGAAAACGTCACCGTTATTACTTGTAACGCAACGCAAGTGTGTGAAGCTTTTTAATTATGGTAAACCCAAATAATTAGGGCCTTAGTTAGTAGACTCGACGATAAAAATCGTCGAGTCTACTGATTCAAGTTGGGCTTAATTTGTTTGAAAATAAAAGCGCGTTTCTGTTATTTTTTCAATAATGTCATACTCTAAGCCCATGTGGTTATACTCACCCTGAGTTGGTATTCTTGAACTGTAATTAACAACGACACCCCAATGGTTATCACTCACCCCTCCAAAAATTATGCTCATGCTCTTGTCATCATTTTTAGTGATAGCAGCAACATTATAAGCATTCATTAACTCCCTAACTTGCTTAGTTTCTGCTGATAACGTCATTAACTCTTCGTTTTCACCTAACTCAAAAACTTTATAATTAGCTGACGGAACAAATCCCGCATACTTAGAAGGATAATAAGTAACAAGTTGAGCTGGCGTGAAAAATGTATTATTTATTCGATAAACAAACATGTCTGTTTGCTGAATAAGATTTAGATCTTTTGACTGATTGAATTTAATAAGCTCATTCATCGTTACTTTTAAAAAGTCGTTAATTAAGCCTAACCGTTCTTCTTTGCAGGCTTGCTTTTTACATATCGTAACGTTAGGTAAATTGGAGAGTTGTGCCTTATTTATACTTAAAAAATTACGACCCAAAACACCTAAATTAAAGTTTGCAAACGCTTGTTTATCTTTATCACTTTTAAACTTAGTTGGGTGAATATCAAGAAAACTAAAAGGATAAAATAACGGCAGATACGCGAGAGGTAAATCACTTTTAGGTAATATATCTCCAGCATGCTTTAGCAATGCTCTATATTCTGCGTCTATATCCTCATTAAAATAAGGTGGCATGCCACTGGCTTTAATCGTAGCCGAATTAATCAATAAAAATAAAAACAGTCCATATCTCAGCATATTTTTTAAGTTCCTTAGTAAGTGATTTTTTGTGTAGCAAAAGCTATTTTTTTTCATCAAGTAGCGTAACAAGCATATTCTCTATGTTTTTTACGCTATAGGTAAGTGTACGTATTAGCTCTACTTGGCTTTGCGGGGTTTCTTCATTTGATGATTTTGCTGGTGTGTTTGCAGTTAAGTTATCTTTTTGCTCAAGTATGGCTTCTCTGAATTCACTGGCATTTTCAACACCAAGTAATGACACTAATGCACCGTGGCCAGACTGCCCTGCTGTTTCAAAACTTAAACGATACAGTCCAAACATGCGCATTATTGGGCCTTGACTTAGGCCTACATCGGTTATTTTTTCAAGTGGTATCGATTTTTCTTCTTTAAAAAACACGCCGCGTTTTACAACGAGTTTTTGCGTGAGTAATTGTGCCGACATAGCCGCCAATATTCGCCCTCCCACTAGCCACACAATCGCCAAAACAATAGGTAACAACGGAATCGTCACCAGTGCTAGTACACTAAAAAAAGTGGCCATTAACATCCAGTATTGCTGCACTTTGGGGTCGAAAGTTGCGCTTTTTAAAACGTGGTTATTCATAAATTTATCCTTAATTTAATGAGAGCGTATACCCTGTACTAGGTCGTTTTTACGCCTTTAGTTACTTAAGTTACGTGAACAGTAACTTTAATGCAATTTAACTTATTACACTGAAATAAATTGTCACACTTCCTTTTATAACCCCCCCCTTTAAACAAAAAATATCTTCCACCTCAGTTCTGAACTGGCTTCACTTTACATAAAGTTTATTTTTGCATTAGAACGCGAATACCATGGGTTAACACCCGTTTTTAATATGCTTTTAATTATGTATTAGTGAGGCATTAAAAAAGCCGAGCAGGATTATGCTCGGCTTAGGTCTGGGAAAATATAACTGCTACTGTTTGTTTATAAGTATGCTCACATTTTCTCTATCTGGACCTATTACCTTAAAGGTGTAAGTACCTTGTTCGGTAATATTCAGTGCTATATTGGCACCTATAGCTTCGAGTGAAGTAAGTTCACCAATGGTGGCTACAGGTGCATCACCTGCTCCGCCATAATCAACGGTACTCCAATCTTCAGACGCTACTTTAAATTCATAGTCGCCCGCTTCTAACTCTATGGATGTAGAGTAAACCGCATTACCCTCGTACATCAGTGGGTTGTCTGTTCCCCATCCATTTAAACTGCCGCGAATAAACACCGGTGTTTGTGCAAACATTTCAGCGTTAAGTACTTTGAGCGTTACATTATTTAAATCACTGGCATCAAATACAAACTGGTATTCACCTTGCTCGGCAATATCTAAGGTCATATTTGCGCCCGCAACCGATAACTGCTCTGCTGTGCCTATCATCACACTTGCATCCCCCTCGCCAGAGCCATAATCAACCGTGCTCCAATCTTCTGACGCTATTTTAAATTCATAGCTTGCAGCGCTCAGTGTTTTAGTAAAGGTGTAAATGCCTTTGCCTTGATAGCTCAGCTCATCGGTTACTCCCCAATCATTAAGCGTACCGCGCACATAAATAGCGGTGCCTACAAATGGCTCTTCGTTGAATAAAGTAAGCGTTGGATTTTCAGGGTTTGAAGCATCAAGCGAAAATACATAAGTTGCATCAATGGCTGCATTAAAGATCATGTTGGCACCTGAGCGCGTTAGTGGCTCACTTTGGTTTTCTACAACGTCTTTATCGGCATCAGAAAGCGCACCAAAATCAACCGTAGACCAATCTTCTGAGGCAATTTTAAATTCGTAATCGCCAGCACTGAGTGCAATTGCTATACGGTATTCACCTTCGCCAATATATTCAAATGCATCACGTGTGCCCCAGTCGTTTAACGTACCACGAACAAACACAGCGTTGCTGCCATAAGGTACTACATCAGGTGCGCCTACGGTTGCATTTGCACTTAAACCAGTACCTTGGCTCTCACCTTGGTTTTTAGCAAAAACAGCTAACGTATAAGGCGGTACAGTGAATGTGCCTTCGTTATCGCCTTCGGCAAAATTGGCGCTGGCCATGCTTGCATCAACACTGTTTTTTAATACGTCATGTAATTCAAAACCCGCTGCAGTGGCAATAGTATGGCTAAGAGTTTGCTCGGTTGCGTTAATTATCACAACAAGCGCATCAAGTGCTGGGTCTAAGTCTGTGAGTTCTTCACCATCATCAATGCTCATTACAATTAAGCCGTGCTGCTGGTTTTTACCCACATTGTGAAATCCGACACGGTCGATAACATCTTGTTCAGTTGTTAATCTAAATAACGGGCTTGCGCTGCGGATAGCCAAGAATTCTTGAAATACATCACCTGCATAAGCTATGTCTTGCGGCATTGCCTGTGCATCTGCATTAGCAGAGATAGGCATAATTTCAGACCATTTTTCTTGGTTCTTCTCTGCGTTAGGTAAACCAATGTTCCAGTTATTATTCTCTTTGGTTAAATCAACAGCATTAAACCAATCACCGGCATTATAGCTATCACGGTCCATTGACTTAGAACGCAGTAAATCAGCGCCCAATTGCATAAATGGGATGCCTTGGCTCATAAGTGGAATCGACAATGCCACATTGTGCGCGCGCACACGTTGCTCAATACTCATGCTTGATGCATGTTTGTATTGCAACTGATCCCACAGCGTTTCGTTATCGTGTTTTGATACGTAATGAATGCTATCCGCTGGGTCAAGTGCATACGCCGTTGGTTGAGTGTTCCAAGTAAAGCTATTACCTTTAGATGAATTACCTTTAAAGTCTTTTAAAATGTAATTTTGTAAGTTGCCCGCCAGCGATAACCGTAACGTGTCTTGTTCGGCTAGGTTGCCATCTGTCGGGTTATTGCTAAACATTGCACCACCACGCACGGCTTCGCGAATACGGTCGTTAAATGTGCCTACCTCTGAGCCTGCCATATCAGCTTGTTTAGCTTGTGTGAATAAACGATTGTTGGCTACTTCACCAAAATCCC
This sequence comes from Pseudoalteromonas sp. S554, assembly GCF_005930865.1. Taxonomy (NCBI): domain Bacteria; kingdom Pseudomonadati; phylum Pseudomonadota; class Gammaproteobacteria; order Alteromonadales; family Pseudoalteromonadaceae; genus Pseudoalteromonas; species Pseudoalteromonas sp. S554. Next base: position 29,868 of record NZ_PNDV01000043.1, read on the forward strand.
AGCCCTCACCGTAAAAATAGTTATCAGGGTCAACGGCTTGCACGGCTTCACGCGCAGCTAATATTGATGATTTAGGCATATGCCCCATTACATCAAATCTAAAACTGTCGTAGCCAAATTCACGCGCTAAAATAACCATTGAATCAGTAACAAACTTATCCATCATTACATGCTCTGTAGCTGTGTTTTCACAACAGGTTGAGCGCTCTATTTCACCACTTACTTCGCTATAGCGGTGGTAGTAACCTGGTACTAGCTTATCGAATACCGACTTATCCCAAATACCCGATGATGTTGTGTGGTTATAAACCACATCCAGTACAACACGAAGTCCTACTTCTTGCAGTGATTGCACCATAGCGCGTGTCTCAACTACGCGAGCAATGCCATCGCTGCTTGATGCATACGAGCCTTCAGGCGCAATAAAATGATGAGGATCATAACCCCAGTTAAAGCCATCTAAATCACGCATCGCACTGGCTAATGCTTGTGCATCGTCTGAGCCAGGTAGGTAACTTTGCATAATATCGACAATGGCGCTGTTTTTATCTTCGATTTTACATGCATCAGCTTCATCGTTAATACGCTCACATAATTTACCTAAGGTGTCTGTAATTTCCACACGCTGTGAAGCATCTTCTTCAATGGTGCCAATATCAGTCACTGGCAGTAAATGAAAGTGTGTTAAGCCTTTATCTGCTAATTGCTTAAGGTGCTGCATTGGCACGCTTTCAAGTTCAGTGAATGCAAGGTATTTACCACGGTTTGCTTCGCTTACTGACTGATCACGCACACTAAAATCACGTACATGGCCTTCATAAATAACCGCATCTTCTGGGTTAGTAATCGTAGGTACGATACGCTCATCCCAGCCTTCTGGTTTAGTGTCTTCATCGGCTAAATTAATCAGCTGGCTGTATAAGCCATTAGCAGATACATTGAGTGAGTAAGGGTCGGTACTCCATAGCGACTCTATTTGCTGAGTCAGTGGGTGGTAAACATCAAAATTAAAGCGATAGTAATGGCGGTCATATTGCGTATCTAAACTTACTTGCCAAATACCTGTCTGTGTATTTAATGTCATTGGCGTGGAGTGCACTTGTGTTTTTGCATCATCAAACACGTTTAGCACCATGTTATTCGCGGTGGGTGCCCACACAGTTACATCAATCGTGTTATTGCCATAATTTACGCCAAGTAATGCCTCGTTAGCATCGTCTTCGCCTTGTGTGTAAAGGGCATCGAGTGCTTTAGCGGTTTGTACAAAGGTTGCTTCTAGTAGCTTGCCATCGGCATCGTAGCCTGCAACAACAAGCTGTTGCTTTATAAGCTGCTTTGCAGCGTCTGCATCCCAACTACCTTCATAAGCAGTCCAATCCGTTAAGTGTGGTACTTTTGCAGCTTGCTCATCAGTTAACTCGCTTGCAGTCAGCTCAACGGTTTCACCATTTAGCCCAGTGTCTAAATCAACCACCAAGTCAGCGGCTGCTGAAGAATGTAACTTAATGATTTGTGTAAGCTCATTACTTGGCTTATACAATACTGTATTTAAATCAATCCAATGTGCTGATGCACCATCTATCGCCACCGGACGTTCGCCCAAGCTTAAAATAGGGTATTCAAACACCGAAGGCTCACCATGAATGGTAAAGTTCATACGCTGAAACTTTTCATCGTCTTGCATAAGCGGCATGGTTAAATCAACATCACCAAACGCTTTACCCGATCCTTCTGTGCCAATGTGCACAATAAAGTTAGCACACTCGTTATATCCTTCTTTGAGGTCAATTATCCAGTAGGCACCGTAGTTTGGGTCAATCCCATCGTATTCATGGCCGTTAGCCCAATCGCTCGTGTCAAACGGAGGTGCGTAAGCATCACACACATCGTTATTCCACGAATGTAATCGGTAACCTTCGTAGTTATCGTCGGCTAAACGGTTATAAAATAAAACTGCCTCACCTTCACCAGCAAATACAATAGGATCAGGCAATGTTGGGTCGGCGCCCACTACACAGCTTTCGTTTTTATCATCCGGTACAGTAGGCGCTGCACACGTTATAGGCTCAGGGTCCACACATTGCGAGCCTGCTTCGTTTGGTACTTGTGGCACATTACAGGTTAAAAGCTGCTGCCCCGACTCAACTTCATCTGTCCCACCACATCCTGCTAATATCATTAACCCTAAGGCTATTAGCAAATATTTAGACATTGTTATAATTTTCATTTTTAAACGCTCCGTTTGCTAATTAATGACTGTATGTAAAACCAAGATAAAACTGACGACCAAAGTACTGAGTAGTCCCTGTTCGCTGCTCTGAGCCAAAGTAACTTTGGGTTGGTTCATCGGTTAAGTTATTAACTTGCAAAAGCATGGTGAGTGAATCGCTAAAGCGATAAGACGTTTGAAAATCGATGACTGTTTCAGCATCAAAATTGACCACTTGTTCGTTAATGGCAACCTGCTCTGATACAAACTCATCGCGGTAACGTACATTAAGGCGCGTTTCAAAATCGTCTAAAGCATAAAATAACGTAGCATTAAGCACATTATTAGATAATCCAGGTAAAGATTGAACGAGAGTATCGCCCCCTAAACTGGTGATCGATTCAATTTCACTTTCGGTGTATGAGTAACTTGCATTAGCGCCTAAGCCATTAAATGGCTCTGGTAAAAAGGTAAACACTTGCGTATAGGCAAGCTCTAGCCCTCTAATGTAGCCACCTTCGCCATTATTAACTGCCGTGGTGTAAATACCGTTTGTTGTAGCAACTTGCTCACCACTGACCGGATCTTCTATAGAGTCAGGAACGTTAAAGCCATTGCCTTTAAAGTCGAAGTTTTCGATTGATAAGATTTCAACAAACGAGTCTATATTTTTATAAAATAACGCCGCAGCAACAGTGCCGTTACCTTCTTCAAAATAATATTCGTAAGATAAGTCGTACTGGTCAGCATAAAAGGGTTTTAAAAATGGGTTATTGTTACTTGAACCGTTAATAACACCATCGTCACTTACGTTTGCGCTGGCATCGCCCGCTAAGCGGTTAATTGGCGCACGCGACATGACTTTAGCCGCAGCAAAGCGTACAAGTGAATTGTCGTTAAGTTGCAGGTTTAAATTTAGCGAAGGCAGGTAATCTGTATATTTAGTGCCTAATACATTAGGCGCGTATAAGTCATTAACAATGCCATTCTCATCAACAATATTTTGCGCACCTAAGCGCGCATCGCCTGCTACGTTTTCAAGTACGGTTGCTGATTGGTCGGTTTCGATACGGCGCACACCCACATTACCTGATAGGTCAAGGCCTGCAATTTGCGTGTTAATGTTTACCATCACGTACGCGGCTAGCACATCTTCAAACACTGAACCGCTTTGTAACACTGACCACGAATAGTTAGTTGTGTAACCTTGCGCGTCGTCTACGCCATCGGCGTTGCCCCATGTTTGAACGGGTTCTGGCGTGCCATCTGGAAACCATGCATTAAGTGCTTTATCTAAATCAATGGCTAAATACGATGGGAAATAACTAAAGTCGCCCTGCCAATCAACCACTGATGCCATATCGTCGGTTAAACGCAAAGGGGGCTGCGTTGTTGAAAATGCCCCGTCGTTACCGTACTCAAACACCGAGCGCTTTCGGCTGTATTCTCTATCTGAATAGCGTGCACCAAATTCTACTGAGCTAAAAATATCGCTTTCTAGCTCGTATTTAAAATCGAGTCTAAATGCCGTTACTTCATCTTCGGTTTGATCAGGGTAAATACCATATTTACTGACCATTACTCGGTCTATATCGCTAAAGGCGGCCGCCTGATTAAACCCAACGTCAGGTAAATTTAACCCATTTAACTGATAGTTAATTGCAACGTTGCTATCAAATACCGGCGTTTCTGCATTGGCATCTTCAGCCACTAAGCTCCACAACAAACCGTTTCTAAAATTACTTTTTGCGCGAGAAAGCGCTACATCAGCATTAACATTTAGTCTATCGGTTACTTGCCAATCGGCATTAACGCCAAAGCTGTCTACTTCGTCAAAATCTTGGTTGTCGTCATTCACTATTTCAACACGGGTATAACTTTTCGAAGTACGATTAACCGCAGCACCAATTACAGCATTGCCATCAAGTTGCGCATTTGCGTATGCTGCAGATGGGCCGCCTAATTTAACCCTAAAACCGCGGGCAAATGACTCTTTATCAAAGCGCGATAAAAACGCATCACCTTTTAATTTAAAATTATCTACCGGTGCCCACTCTATGGCAGCCAAATAGCCATTACGGGTTTCTTCACCGCCTAAATGCTGTAGCTCAAAGCCCTCGCTAATGTATTCACTTTCTGGGCTATCTATGGGGCCATTTGTGTCGTTTGGTACGCCATCAACATCTTTTCTATCGTTGTAAGCAAGGCCAATAAACTGTGTTGCTACACTTGGCTGAAATAAACGCGCAAACCCCAGTGCTACACCTAATGTATCGTCTAAATATTTACCTTGATACGAAAAGCTAATTCGGTCACCAAACTCAGTGGCATCCGATACCTCAGATGCACGGTCGTTATACATACCGCGCACATTAGCTACAAATTTATGCTTTTGATCATTATTGAGTGGGCTGGCTGTTTCAAGCTCTACCGTACCTGCCACACCACCTTCTATAAGCGATGCCTTTGGCGATTTATATACCGCCGCAGAGCTAATTAATTCTGATGGGTATTGGTCAAACTCAATACTGCGGCTACCACTTGTAGATACCTGCTCACGACCGTTAAGTGTTGAAAAAACAAAGCCGCCCGACAGCCCGCGTATATTAATTTGTGCAGCCTGCCCACCAGTACGCACAGCTGAAATACCCGGTAAACGAGTCAGTGCATCGGCCATTGAAATATCAGGTAATGCGCCTAGGTCATCAGCAGAAATTTGTTCTGACACCGTATCGCTAAATCGCTTTTGGTTAAGCGATTGAATTAAGCTGCGACTAAAGCCGCGCACTTCAATCACTTCTACATCGGTTTGAACTTGAGCGGTTTTGCTCGTCTCCTCAGGTGGTTCTTCAGTAGCTGCAATAGCACTATTGGCGGCAAATAATGCCAGCATGAGCGCATTTAATTTAAACTTTTGCATGTGTGTGCCTTTTGGTTATTGTTTTGTGTGGTGTGTCAGTGCAGTAAAAACACAACCAACAAATTGTAACCAAAAGGTGAATATTTTGTGATGAATACGTATGCAGTATAGCCTGCTTAGGCTGCAGCTATTTTGAGCAATTTAGCTAGCAATAGCTTAAATACTCACTACCACCCTAATGGCTAAGGCAACAAATATAAAACCCAGTACTTTGTCTAACCATGGATTGTGTTTAGTAAACCCAAAACGGTTTTTAGAAAACTCTGTTAGGGCGGCAACAAGTAAGTACCAACCGGTATCAATCACAAATACAGTTAAACACATCACCATTGCAATGCTTAGGGTAAGATTTTCTGGATCAATAAACTGTGAAAACAAGGCTAAAAAGAAAATAGCAAGTTTGGGATTTAAAAAGGCAATGGCAAACCCATCTTGTAATGCTTTAATGCTACTCACTTCGCTATTTTGTATTTTAAGTTCATCATTGTTGGGTTTAGACAATAAAATTTTAATTCCTAAGTAAGCTAAATAGGCAGCGCCTAAATACACTAACACCTGATACACAGTAGGAAACTGTAGCATTAACGCACCCAAGCCAAGTAATGAGGCTCCCGCATATAATCCCACTCCAATACCATGACTTAGCGCCGCTAGCATGCCATTTTTCATACTGCCGTTGAGCGAATGCTTTAATACAACCGCAAGGCTTGGACCCGGCGACATTGCGCCCATCATACAAATAGCCACTAGGCCTAACCACATAGAAAGAGTCATTTACAGCTCGTCAATTTCAATAAATAATGTATAACCATGCACTTGCCCATAAAAACCGGTTATTGGCACTGCGCTAATTACTTTCCAGCCATCTTGATTTAATTCCTGTATGCGATCATTCAGTGCGGCTATATCTACCCCACCCATAAAGCGGGTCTTTCTAAATTCGATTACTTTTTGCATTTAAATCCCTGTGTATCTTATAACGTGTATTGAAAATCGTAGTAATGTACACCGTTTTCAATGCGTATTTTCATACTGCCAGCTAATCCTTCTAGCTCATCAGTGCCTGAGTCGGAAATTACAGTTAAAATTAGGCTGTCTTGGCCTTTATCCATAGTGCCAAAATGTTGTAATACAAAACTGCCTTTTTTGCCTTCAAGTTCGCCTATTACTTGCTCTATTGCTACATAACCAGCACTGCCTTGCACAGGTGTCATAGCGCTTAACATTTCGCCTTGGCTAGAAGCATTAAGCTTGCCTGTAAATGTTTTATCAATCGACATACGCCCTAAATTAATGCCGTTTTGTCCTTTGGCATAGCCATCTAGTGGGGCTAATGCCACCGTAAATTGGCCTGTTACTATGTTGCTTGTCATAACAATTCCTTATTGATGATTTTTAAAGCTATTGATTTTTAATCCAATGATGCCATATCTATACCTCAACTTATAAAAAGAATCCACTATGCCAAACAGTACCCCCGCAACTGAAAAAGCTGCCTTTAGCAGTTTATTGCCTATTTTTGCATTTATAAAACCCTATAAATGGATGGTTATAGCAGCCCTTGGCGCTTTATTAGTAACGGCTGGCGTTAATTTATCGTTAGGCCAAGGGGTTAAGTTTGTTATAGATCATGGCTTTATTGCGGGCTCTCAAGCGCAACTTCAACAAGCTGTATTGGTACTTATTGGTTTAATTAGCTTATTGGCTGTAGGCACCTTTAGCCGCTTTTATCTAATGTCGTGGATTGGTGAGCGAGTGAGTAACGATATTCGTAAAGCCGTGTTTAATCGCATTGTTACTTTGCACCCTAGCTACTTTGAAGAAAACCGCAGTGGCGAGCTTATGTCGCGTTTAACAACCGACACCACTTTGCTGCAATCAATTATTGGCTCATCGTTTTCTATGGCGCTGCGTAGCGCATTAATGCTGGTTGGCGGTTTGGTAATGTTATTAATTACCAACTTAAAGCTTACGCTCGTAGTGGTTGCGTGTGTGCCGCTGGTATTAGTGCCGATGATGGTATTTGGCAAAAAGGTGCGTAAACTTGCAAGCTCGAGTCAAGACGCCATTGCCGATATAAGCACCTATGCCGGCGAGATCATTCAAAATATTAAAGTGGTACAAAGCTATAGCCACGAAACACAAGAGCAACATGCTTTTGCACTTGAAACCGAAAAAGCCTTCAACGTTGCCAAAAGCCGCATTAAACAGCGCTCGTTTTTAATTGCCGCTGTAATATTTTTAACCTTTAGTGCCATTAGCGCAATGCTTTGGGTTGGCGGCAGTGATGTACTGGCAGGCACTATGACCGGGGGTGAACTGGGTGCGTTTGTGTTTTACGCTATTATGGTGGCAATGTCGGTGGCAACGGTTGCAGAAGTGTACGGCGAATTGCAAAGAGCGGCAGGCGCAGCCGCCCGCTTACTTGAATTACTTGCGGTAAAAAGTGAAATTGAAAATCCTGAAAACCCGCAAGACGCTCAGCTACAAAATAACGCAAGTTTACCTGCAATCTCGCTTGAAAATATCAGCTTTAATTATCCCTCTCGCCCGGATGTCAGTGCACTTAACAAAATAAGCTTAAGCATTTCGCAAGGTCAAACAGTCGCTATTGTTGGCCCATCTGGCGCAGGTAAAACAACCTTATTTGAGCTACTACAGCGCTTTTACGACCCAGCTAGTGGCGCAATAAAATTTCACGATATTGATATTAAGTCGCTCTCTTTAAACACTCTGCGCGATAAAATGGGCATGGTGGCACAAAACCCTATTTTATTTAGCTCAGATGTAATGCATAACATTCGTTACGGCAATCCAAACGCCACTGATGAACAAGTATACGCTGCTGCAAAACATGCTCATGCCGATGAATTTATTAAACAATTACCACAAGGTTACAACAGCTTTTTAGGCGAGCAAGGCGTTAGGTTATCCGGTGGGCAAAAGCAGCGTATTGTACTTGCTAGGGCTATTTTAAAAGACCCTGAAATACTCCTTCTTGATGAAGCAACCAGCGCACTCGATGCGCAAAGCGAGCACCATGTTCAAGCCGCGCTTGAGCACTTAATGCAAAATAGAACCACGCTTATAATTGCGCATAGGCTAGCAACAGTTATCCACGCAGATATGATTGTAGTCATGGAAAATGGAGAAATTATTGCAACGGGCACTCACCAAGAATTAGTCGCAAGTAACCCGTTGTATCAAAAGCTGTGTGAATTACAGTTTAATAAGGATTAACCCTCTGTGTTTGGCACTATTTGAATTTCTACACGGCGGTTTTGAGCACGGCCATTTGCAGTATCGTTAGTGGCAATTGGGCGTGTTTCACCAAAGCCGCTAGTGCTAATACGCGCTGCCATAATGTCTTGGTTGGCTAAGTAAGCTTTTACACTTTGAGCACGCTCGCGCGATAAGTTCATATTGTAGCTATCTTGCCCTGTGCTATCTGTATGCCCTTCTACGCTTAGGTAGGTTTTTTCATACTTATTCATAACTTTAGCAATGGCGTTTAGCGTATCGTTAAACCCTGTTGAAATGTATGATTGGTCGGTTGCAAACGTAATATTAGAGGGCATAACCAAGCGCAAGTTATCGCCTTCGCGTACCACCTCAACACCCGAACCTGCTAGTTCATCACGAAACGCTTCTTCTTGCTTATCCATGTAGTCACCTACAGCAGCACCTGCTAATGCGCCAATAGCAGCACCAATAAATATACGCTTGTCTTTGTGGTTACCCGTTGCTTTACCTAACACGCCACCAGCAGCTGCACCAATTGCTGCGCCTTTGCCGGTGTTATTCATTTCGCAACCTGAAAGTAATACGGCTACCACTGTAACGCTTAAAAGTGATTTTGATAATGTCATGATGATGTCCTATTCATTTAGAATTTAACAACAGTATGTAATTACCTGTATGAACAAACTATGAAGTGCGTAACAATCACCTTATAATTTTGTTATTAACCCTACAAAATTGAGTTTTAATAAATATGTCATATTCCTTTGTGACAATTTAATGAATTCAAAAAAGGATAAAAGCGCAATGCTGATTGCTATTTTTAGACAGTTTTTTTTACTTGGCTGCATGAGCTTTGGTGGTCCAGCGGCACACTTAGGCTATTTTAAGCGCCACTTTGTAGATACACTAAATTGGATCACTAACACACGCTACGCGCAATTAATTAGTTTAAGCCAAGCGTTGCCGGGACCTGGTTCGAGCCAAGTGAGCTTTGCTATTGGCGTTGAACGCGCAGGGATATTAGGTGGTATTACCGCATTTGTTGGTTTTACGCTGCCATCTTTTTTAATTATGGTGATACTGGCCATTAGTGCACACCAATTTGATGCCGTTTACTATGCGATTATTGCAGGTTTGAAACTATTTGCCGTGGTCATCGTAGCTGATGCCACACTGTCTATGGCTAAAAGCTTTTGCACAAGTGCGGTGCTTAAGTTACTTACGCTATTTAGCACCTTAGCGCTTGTTCTACTGCCCGTGTTAAGCACGCAAATTGCAGTTTTAGTTATTGCTGCAACTATTGGTGCTATATGGCCTTTATTAAAATTAGGCGAGGCAAATCAAAATACGAATACCGATACAAAAAGTAATATTAACTGGGTTGCTCTGAGCTTATTTGCATTATTACTGGCTATTAGCTTTGCCCCGCTTGGAAAAGAATTTGCATTATTTGCGCCTTTTTACCAAGCAGGCGCTATGGTGTTTGGTGGTGGGCACGTTGTATTACCCGTACTGCAAGCTGGTGTACCTGCGCTGAGTGATGACCAATTTTTAAGTGCTTATGCCAGCGCTCAAGCAATCCCTGGCCCTATGTTTACTATTGCTACTTATTTAGGTGCACAACTTAATACTGCGCAGCCTTTATTTGGCGCACTGGTTGCTACGTTATTAATTTTTGCACCCGGCTTTTTATTGATGTTAGCATTTCAAAAAAGCTGGCTTAACTTGGCTAATAAACCGCGTTTTGCTAGTTCAATTGCCGCACTTAATGCCGCCGTTGTGGGCTTTTTGGCCGCAGCTTTATACTCACCTATTTGGACATCGGCAGTGCACAGCTGGTTACATATTGGGTTAGTTGTTGTAGCTTTTGCATGGCTACGACTTAAAAAGCCACCTATTTGGTGGCTATTAATATTATTTATTAGTGTGGGTCTTGCACAGCATTATTGGGCACTTTAATACTGGGCTTTTCAGTTTGCCCTGCATTGGTTGGTGGGCTTAACTGCCCACTCACACTTTGATAAGCGCGCAATCCAAAAATAGGCAGCACGGCAAGTAAGTGATCCATTATTTCGGCTTGCAAATGTTCGTAAGAAATCCAGCGCTTATCTTCACTAAAGCAGTAAAACTCAATAGGTAAACCGTGGTTTAAAGGTTGAAGCTCCCGCACCATTAAAGTAAGCGAAGAGTTTATTTTACTATGCTGCTTTAAATACCCTTCGGCATAACGACGAAACAGCCCTAAATTAGACACAGGCTCTGGCAATGCCGATACACGAATATACTCGTGCAGCGGAATAGCGGCGTCTATTTGCGCTCTAAACTCGTCGTTTACTAAGCAAATGCTGTTCATATCAATATTGAGTGAGCGCTTAATCCGCCTTCCACCCGACTCCTGCATACCACGCCAGTTTTTAAACGAGCCTGCCACCAGCATGTACGTAGGAATAGTCGTAATAGTGTTATCCCAGTTACGTACTTTTACCGTGTTTAAGCCTAAGTCTATTACCTCACCATCGGCGCCATAATTATCAACTTGTATCCAATCACCATAAGTAACTAATCGGTTAGCCGCAATTTGTATACTGGCAACAAACCCTAAAATCGTATCTTTAAATACTAATAAAGTGACGGCGGCAATCGCACCAAAACCCGAAAGAATATACGTTGGTGATTTTTCAAGCACAATACTAACAATTAAAATGCCACAAACAATAAAGGTAATTAGCTTTACAACTTGCACAAGGCCCTGAATGGGGACTTCTCGAGCAAAGTCTAATTGGTTATAAATAGCAGCCGCAAGACTTACAATACTGCTGATAATAAAACCGGTATAAATAATTAATAAAGCTTGGCCTATGGTTTTAAGTATTTCAGCCGCTAACTCACCAACCGGATATACACTATCGAAGGTGGCTAAAAACAGTACACAACACAGTAGCCCAGCAATACGCTTATTAAGCTTAGTTAACATTGGAGAAAGCGCGCCAATACGCTCAGGTGATAACTTAGTAACCACCTTTTGAATACCTGGCAGCATAAGCCTGCGAGTAAATAAATACACAACAAATAACGAACAAATGCCAATGGCGGTAGCCGTTAGTGCACTAAAAAAAGCAGCGTCGGGGACGTTTTCAAACCAAGGGGCAATTAGCTCTTGTATATGGGTGTTGGTCATAGTGTTTTGGCTTCCTTACTAATTTGTGCATCTGGCATAGCTTGCTGAGCATAAATACCTGCCAATTGCTTATCTTTTGCAACCCATAAGTCGTTCACATACTGTTGAAAGTTAGCTTTGAACGCTTCATCTGTTTGGTAACTACCTAACATAGTGTCGGTAATAGCCATTACATCAATTGATACGTGAATAGAGTCTAGCTCACCTTTTAATAAGTTGCGGCACACATGATCTGACTTACCGCTATAGACCAAACTGGTATTTAACATAGCATCAAACTGGGTTCCAAGTACCTCAAGTGCAAATGCAATTCCACCTGCTTTTGGTTTTAGTAAATGCTTAAACGGGCTTTGCTGTTGTGCGTGTTTAGCGGGTGTATAACGCGTTCCTTCAACAAAGTTGATAATAGTTGTTGGATGGTTACGAAAGTTACGACAGCTGTTTTTGGTACGCTCTATGTCTAACCCTTTAAGCTTTGGGTTTTGAGCTATTTGCGCTTTGCTTACACGTTTCATAAATGGCATTCCCATCGCCCACGCACCTGTGCCAATAAATGGCACGTATTTTAAATCGTCTTTTAAAAAAAACTTAGGAGCGGGTAACGCATGCATAGAGCTAAGCACCGTAATATCTAACCAACTCATATGGTTACAAATTAGTAAGTACCAACTTTTTGAATTTAAATCACCTTTCACATCAATTTTAATGTCTGGGCAACCTAGCCATAAACCTAATCGATTACCATTACACCATCCCCGATAAGCGCTATGTAATAAACGATTAACAGCATGAATAGGCAGTAATAGTTTCACTAATCCCAAAAGTAATACCAACACGCCAAAAATTATAAGGTTAGTAAATAATACGCAGCCTACAATTAGGCCGTTTAGCCAATTTGGTAACCATTTTTTTAGCATAACTGTAAGCTCACCGTGTTATTTTGTACTTGTTGGGGCGTCAAGTGATTGCAACGTTTGTTCTTTTTCTTCCCATAAACGATTTAACTCGCTTTGAAAACGAACTCTAAATTCAGAATCACCCGTGTAATCACCAATTAACTCATCACTTACCGGCATGACATTCACGTGTACATTAATATTTTTTACTTTTCCGCCAGCAAAATCCATAAACGTAGGAATACCGTCAGGGTAATGCAAGGTAACATTCACTACTTGAGAAATTTGCTCACCCATTGCTTGCATAACAAAGGCAATACCACCGGCTTTTGGTTTTAATAAATGCGGAAATGGGCTTTGCTGTTTTGCATGTTTACTTTGTGTAAAGCGCGTACCTTCAACAAAGTTAACTACCGTCACAGGCATTTCTTTAAATTTTTCGCAGGCTTTACGTGTTGTTTCTAAGTCTTTGCCACGTAATTTAGGGTTCTTTTTAAGCTGACTTTTGCTCGTGCGCGTCATAAATGGAAAGTCGAGCGCCCACCAACATAAGCCCAAAATAGGCACATAAATAAGCTCTTTCTTTAAAAAGAAATTTAAAAACGGAATTTTGCGATTAAATACGCGCTGCAATACTAAAATATCAACCCAGCTTTGATGATTGGCAATCACCAAATACCAATCTTTTAGTTTCAGAGAATCCAAGCCCGTCACGTTAAGTTTTGTTGGTGTAAACAGCCGCTGGTTTAAGGTATTAAACGACACCCAAATAGTGGCGCACTGTTTAGCAATCCAGCTCAATAACTTTTGTAATGGTTTAATAGGAATAAGCTTTAACAAGCCACATATAAAAATAGGTATAAACCAAAAAAGTGTGTTTAATGCATAAAAAATAAGACTAAAAACACTACGAATAACTGACATTACTTCTATTCCTTTAACGGTGCGCAGCAGCAAACACTGCGCTTTTATACTTAAAAATTAATCTTCAAAATAGGTGTAGCCTTCAAGCCCTGCATTAAGTTCAGCCAGGTAACTTGCTTTACACTGCTCTGAGGCATCTAGTTTATTAATTTGATAAGCAAAATTTTCAGCTAAAATAGCGCTATCGTAATCAACAAACTTTAATACATCCTTAACGCTATCACCTTTTATGGCATTGGTTAATACATAGCCGTCGTCGTTTAGCTCAACATGCACTGAATCGGTGTCGCCAAATAGGTTATGTAAATCGCCTAATATTTCTTGATACGCGCCCACCATAAACATAGCAAGGTGGTATTGTTCGCCATGCTTATATTCGGGGATTGGTAAACTTGTTTCAATACCTGCACCTTCAACGTATTCGCGTATTTGCCCATCCGAGTCACAAGTAATATCTTGGATTATGGCGCGCTGAGTAAGTGGTTGCGTTAAGTTTTCGATTGGCATAACCGGAAACAACTGCTGTATGCCCCACACATCTGGTAACGACTGAAAAAGTGAAAAATTAACAAACAGTTTATCGGCTAATTTTTCATTTAAATCGTCAAGTACTTCTCGGTGTGCGCGGGCGTTATTGCTAAGCGATGCACGCACGCGGTGTAAAATAGTAAAATAAAGCTGCTCTATTTTCGCCCACTCTAACATGCTTACTAAACCATGTACGTACTGATCGTGAGCTTCGCTAAATAAGTGCATCGCATCGTGGTAAATTTCTAGCGCCATACGCGGATTCAAACGCTGTAAGCATTGCCACATTTCATCAAGCACTAACACGCTGTTTTCAAGCGGTGGTTCTGGATTTAAATGATTGGGTGCTTTTTCAACGTCAATCACATCGGTGATGAGTACCGCATGATGCGCGGTTAAAGCACGGCCTGATTCTGTAATAATAGCCGGATGGGTTAAATCGTGTTGGTCGCACACCTCAGCAAACGCATTGACTACATTACGAGCATACTCTTCCACTGTGTAGTTCATTGAGCATGCACTACGAGAGCCCGAGCCTTCATAATCAACGCCTAAACCGCCCCCAACATCTACGGTATTGAGCGGCACACCTAGCTGTGTTAATTCTGCAAAGTGACGCGCACATTCACGAAGTGCGCGGTGTATATCACGTATATTGGCAATTTGAGAGCCAATATGAAAATGCACCATTTGCATCAAGTGTAATTTATTGTGTTTTTTAAGCACTTCTACCGCACTTAATACTTGCCCTGCAGTTAAACCAAACTTACCTTTTTCGCCACCGGTATTTTGCCACTTACCTTTACCCACCGAATTTAAGCGTATACGAATACCTATTGCAGGTTCAATACCCAAATTATCGATTTCTTCAAGTAAAGTGGTTAGCTCAGATAGCTTTTCTACTACTATTTTTACGCTGTGCCCCATAGCTTGGCCAATGCACGCTAAACGTAAAAACTCACTGTCTTTATAGCCATTACATACAATAGTGATTGGCTCTTTTGCCACACCTAAAATAGCCATTAACTCTGGTTTTGAGCCCGCTTCAAGGCCAACTAACCCGCTTGGGTGCGCCAATAATTTACTAACAACAGAGCGCTGCTGATTTACTTTGATAGGATAAACACAGGTGTATTTACCATTGTACTCACGACTGCTGCGCGCTTTAGTAAAAGCATTAGTAAGCGTATCGACACGATTTTTTAAAATGTCGGTAAAGCGCACTAAAACAGGCAGTGTTAACCCTTGCTGTTTAAATTGCTCAGTTAAATCGGTTAAAGAGATTGCAGCTTTGCTTTGATCGCCGTCGGGGTAGGCAACCAATTCGCCTTGTGCATTAATATCAAAATAGCCATCACTCCAATGAGCAACATTATAAGTGGCACGTGCTGTTTCTAAACCCCAGGTCATGGCAACTCTTCTTTCGTCAATTAGGTATAAAGGCGCATTTTAATACGTCGCTATCTCCTAGGCTAACAAAAATTGAACTTTCACTCACTCCTCACTAACTTTATTCGCTAAATCAGTTAAAATGTCATTGAGCAAACCGCCAAGCACTGGCAGAATTGCCCTTTTTTTACCTCAACCTAAAAAGTGTATCAGCAACTATGGCAAACTTAGATCAAAGTAAGTGGTTTACTGAAATTAGCGACCGTGACGGCAGCGCATTTTCATTACGTATTAACAAAAAGTTAGATGAAAAACAGTCTCCTTTTCAAAAAGTAGAAATGTTCGAAACCACAGACTTTGGTAATTTAATGATCATCGACGGTTGTACCATGGTATCAACCCGCGAAAACTTTTTTTATCATGAAATGATCAGCCACCCTGCACTTTTAGCACACCCAAACCCTAAAAATGTGGTTATTATTGGTGGCGGCGACTGCGGCACGTTACGTGAAGTATTAAAGCACCCTGGCGTAGAAAGCGTAACGCAAATTGACATAGACGAAGTAGTCACGCAAATGTCGTTAAAATATTTCCCAGAGCTATGCGAGTCTAATAACGATGCACGCGCTACAGTTATGTTTGACGATGGTATTAAGTACATGCGCGAAGCAGCTAGTGAGTCTATCGACGTGGTTATTGTTGATGGTACTGACCCGGTAGGACCTGGCGAAGGTCTATTTAACCATGCATTTTACACAAGCTGCTTAAATGCACTTCGCCCTGGTGGTATTTTAGTACAGCAAAGTGAATCGCCACTTATGCATATGCCACTACTGGTTGAAATGCGTGAAGCGATGTTAAGTGTTGGCTTTAACGATTTACAAACATTACCATTCCCACAACCAATTTACCCAAGCGGTTTATGGTCGGTAACACTTGCTCGTAAGTCTGAAACCTTTAACGGCTTCAGAGAAGATGGCGCAGCACAAATAGCCGAGCAAAGTGAATACTACAACAGCGGTATTCACCATGGTGCATTAGCAACACCTAACTTTATGAAACGCGCGTTTGATAAAAAATAATAAATGCTAATACGCCAAAAAGGGAGCTCTACAGGCTCCCTTTTTGTTATATTAAACCTTAAACCGATTAACTAATCGATTAAGCTCATCTGTTAGCTGCTCCATTTTAGTTGATACATCTTGCGTTGTGCGCGCCAGCGACCCACCTTCTAAGGTTTGATCGTTAAGTGACGATAAGTTATGGCTTATTTCATCAGAAACCGTTGTTTGCTCTTCGGTAGCTTGCGCAGTTTGCATAGCCATATCGTTTACTTTAGTAGATGAACTTTGCATGGCATTGAGTATATCGTTAGTTTGCGAAAACGACTCCACAGCATCATCTGCAAATTGCTTACTCTCACCTATAGCATTAATCGACTGCGATACACTCGATGCAAACAACTCAATCATTTGTTGAATATCGTTGGTACTATCTTGTGTGCGCGTAGCGAGCGTCCTTACTTCGTCAGCCACAACCGCAAAGCCTCGTCCGTATTCGCCAGCACGTGCCGCCTCTATTGCTGCATTAAGTGCTAATAAGTTTGTTTGTTCTGCTATGGCACGAATCACCTCTAAAACTTTAGCGATGTTGTCAGAGCTTTGCTGTAGCTCAGTAGAGCGCGCCATAGCTTGCTCCATGTTGCTAGAGAGAGAGGTAATTCGCGAACTAGAATTAGCCACCGCACTAAGCCCTTGTTGCGCTAGTTTTAACGAATTATCGGCTTCGCTTGATGACTGCTGTGCAACCCCTGCAACCTCCTTGCTAGCGGTGCTCATTTCATGTACTGCGCTTACAATAGATTCTGACGCTTGTCCCAAGGCTTGGTTTACACTGTTATTTTGGGTAGCCACTTTGCTAAGCTCAACACCTAAACCATTTAACTCTTTAGATTGCTCTAATATATCGCGTATTAATTGCTGTAAATTATCTAAAAAAGTATTAAATTCGGTGGCTAAGTCAGAAAACTCATCTTTAGACGTTACTTGTATTCGGCCAGTTAAATCGCCATCTCCTGAGGCAATATCACTAATACGCTTAGTTACATAATTAATTTGGCGAGTAAGTTGTTTAGGTACACTGTAACTAAACCAACTCGCTGCAATTAAAATAATAGTAACCACTGTCAGCATCATCATTTTTGTTGAAATGATATTGGATGAAAGCGTGATGATTTCTTGCTCAGAGGTTTTTTCAGCCAGCTCACCGGCTTTATCAAGCCTAATCCTTAAAGTGGCAAATGCTTGCTCTGAATTCGTTTGTTTAGCTTGGCTATTTTTATCAGCCATGTAGCTTTTTGACGCTGCAAGCCAAGCATTAAAGTCGTTTTCAAAGCCATTTAGCTCTTTAGCTATACTGGGGTAATCTTTCATTAAAGATAAATACTGATTAAGTTTATCAGTAACTTGCATTGCATTTTCTTCGTGCTCTGCCTGGTACTTTTCTGTATTTTTTGAATGAGCTACTAAATTTAATTCGGCCACTTTAGCTTGGTATAGGTCGCGGTCTGCGTTTAAAGCAAGAGACAGCGCCTTAATAAACTTTTCAGACTGCACATCAAGTGCATTTTTTTGTAAGGTTATTAAGTAGGTATACCCCACAATTAACGAGAGTATGGCAAGTCCTAAAACAACTATCGGAAACGACACTTTAACGCGAATACTATGCAAATTCATTTTATCACCCTGCAAGGCCCTAAACGCCTCTTACAAATTAAACCTAAAATTGCAGTAGGTTGATAAAACCTAAAACTTCCATTGCGTGTTAATCATTACTTGCTGCTGCGAAGCTCGCTGCTGCAGCCCCATTGCAACTCTATTGTCTACAAAACTTTTTAGTGCTGAGCCTTCAATACCAATTTGACCATGTTTGCTAAACGCGTAACGCCAAGAGGCTGTTACCCCTTCGCCATTGCTTGCATTTGGGTCAAATACCGTCGTGTCGTTATCGGTTACTTTAAAGTAATCGTACCGCAACGATATTCTATGTTTACCTTCTTTATGGCTTAGCATTAAATAATGGCTGTAAAAGTCGTTATCTATTAATTTGCTATGCCCCATTTCGGTTTTACCGCTTAGTACCTGTGTTATAAAACGCGTTTTATTATTAAATTTATATAACCATGCAGCACTGGTAAAACGTGTATGCCATGCATATTGTCCTGAGCTAATGTTCAGTTTAGTTGGATCGCCATTATTGTCATAATAATAAACTCTAAATTGTGATTGTTTTAAATAATCCCAGTGTGCACCAAGGTAATAACCAAAGCGCCCATCAACTTCTTCAAATGGTAAAACCTGATTTGCCTGCCAACGCAGTGAAAAGTCATCAAGTGCCGCAACGGGTGCAAACCTAATACCTTCGTTAAATGTAGTTTGCCTGTCGTGCATGGCAAAGCCACGCCAAGATAGTAACGTGCCTGTAGGGTCGTTACCTTTAAATGTTGCCCCCACTAAACTAAAACTATGCGGGCTGTTAAAACGTTTAGCGGGGCGTTTTATTGTTACCTCTGCGCCAACGGTTCTAAGCTCTTCACCTATCCAACTATTAATTGCTGAATTGGTATAGTTGTAAGGAGATGTCCAGCCAATATCTGGGTTCTCTAACGACATTAGCGGATAAAACCCACCCACTCGTACATGCCACTTATAAGCGCTACTAGTTAATGGTTTATATGTAAAATAGGCTTGTGTTAAACCTAAACCTACATCAGGGTCTTGATTAACGTTTAACACCCCATGAGCAGACCAACTTGTTGCTAAATCGGCGCGCACGTCAATAATACCTTGCGATAATAAAACGCCATCGTTTTTAGCATCGTGTCGGTATAAGCCGGTGCCTCCATCTTGAAAACTTTTTAGCGCATCACCTTGAACTGCACGCACTTGTAGCAGCCCCTTAACCTGTGCACTGATTGACGCGCTAAATAAAAACACACCACTCACAACCGCATATTTAAGCATGTGGTTAATAATCATCAAATTCATCCGTAGCAAAATCAAACTGCTCAGTTATCGCTTGTTTAATTTTATATATAAATGGAGCTTGCCCTATGGTTACTTTTTTAGACTCAACATGGCTTATATCGCCAAACCCTGAATGCCACACATTAAGGGTGTACTCACCTGGCTCTACGGTTAAATTTACATGTCCGCTGTTATCGGTAATATCAAAAATAGGGCTATCAACAACCACAATATAACCAAGCATCCAATCATGAATGTTACATCCCAACTCAACAACACCGGTTTGATCAAACACTAATGGCGCCTTGGGTTGTTCCTTATATAACTTTAATTCAAACGTTTTTGCCTCAGAAAACGAATACACATGATGCAAAATTGAATCGGCGTTTGGAAATTCCACTTTTGCATTTTGTGGTACAACTAAAATGCGCGGTGTAAACTCCCTATCTTTTTGCACCATAGAATAAAGCATATCTACTTGGCTGGATTGACTAGAAAGCACCTCAGAAGTCAGCCACACCACGGCATCAGCCATAGGCTCGTTTTTATTATTGTTAACCGTGATAGAAACCGCTTGTGCCTGCCAAGTTAATAACATGACAATAATTAACGTTAAATATTTGAACATCATCTTACTATTCTTATTTTTCAAATTATTTACAGTATAGACCTATTAGATTACTTATTTCTTTCTATTTTATTGATAAATGAATACGTATGTAGATATTCGTATTTGTTAACAACAGCCTTTATTCTGATAAGTCACACTGACACAGTAAGGATCTCTTAAATGAGAACATCAGCACTTTTGCTTTTCGCTTTTTCGGGCAGCTGTTTTGCACAAACAGCCACATTACAATCGCCCAACGGCAATATTAAAATAACTATTTCTGACGAATTAACGACCCCAAGCTATTCAATCGACTTTAAAAACAAACCGGTTATTAATAGCTCCGCGCTTGGTTTTAAATTTAAACAACAAGCCCCCTTTAGCGAAGGTTTTAAAATAACCCACACACAACAAAACACACAAAACACCCAGTGGCAACAACCTTGGGGCGAACGACAAATCGTTACCGACAACCATAACGAAGTTGCTGTTACATTTAAAAAACCACAAGGCGGCGTATTTACTGTTAAATTTAGAGCCTTTAACAACGGCGTGGGCTTTAGATACGAAGTACCCAAGCAACCCGGTTTTGAAAATATAGAAATCACAAAAGAACTTACCGAATTTGCCATTACCGACAGCCAAAGTGCAACAGCGTGGTGGATCCCAGCCCGAGGCTGGAACCGTTACGAATATGTTTATAACACCACCCCAGTTAACGACGCTCCCTTAGTACACACCCCTTTTACGTTTAAAAACAAAGAGGGCGTACACGTTAGCATTCACGAAGCAGCCCTTGTCGATTATGCAGGTATGACCCTTAACCAGCGTCGACCAGGTGTTTTTCAAGCTGATTTAACACCGTGGTCTGACGGCATTGCAGTAAAAAAGCAAGGCGCATTTAATACACCGTGGCGTACTATTCAAATAGGCAGTAAAGCAGTCGACCTGATTAACTCCGATATTATTTTAAACCTTAATGAGCCAAATAAATTAGGTGATGTTTCGTGGGTAAAACCGGGTAAATACGTCGGTATTTGGTGGGGTATGCATATAAATACGCAAACATGGGGCAGTGGTGAAAAACACGGTGCTACAACTCAAACAACCAAATACTACATGGACTTTGCCGCAGAGTATGGCTTTGACGGCGTGCTAGTAGAAGGATGGAACATAGGCTGGGATGGCGACTGGTTTTTTAATGGCGATGTGTTTAGCTTTACACAACCCTACGACGACTTCGATATTGAGGAGCTTACCCGCTACGGTAAGCAAAAAGGGGTGCAGTTAATTGGCCACCACGAAACCTCAGGCAATGTAACTAACTATCGCAATCAAATGGAAGATGCCTTTGCCCTTTACGAAAAGTCAAACGTAAGCCAAGTTAAAACGGGCTATGTGGCCGATGGCGGAAACATAAAACGCATAGATGAAAACGGCATTGCCCGCCATGAGTGGCACGACGGTCAATTTATGGTTAACGAATACCTTTATAACGTAAAGCTCGCTGCTAAACATAAAATTAGTATCAACACTCACGAACCTATAAAAGACACTGGCCTGCGCCGTACCTACCCAAACTGGATTGCGCGCGAAGGCGCACGTGGGCAAGAGTTTAATGCATGGGGCACACCGCCTAACCCGCCAGAGCATATCCCTATGCTTGCGTTTACCCGTATGCTGGCAGGGCCAATGGACTTTACTCCCGGTATATTTGATATGGGCTTTAATGGCTTAGGCGATGATACAAACCGCCCACAAACAACGCTTGCCAAGCAACTTGCACTTTATGTTGTGCTGTATAGCCCGATTCAAATGGCTGCCGACCTACCTAAAAACTACTTAGCTAAACCCGATGCTTTTCAGTTTATTCAAGATGTACCAACCGATTGGCAGCAGAGTATTGCGCTTGATGGCGAGGTGGGCGACTTTATTGTATTCGCTCGTAAAGAACGAAAACGCGATAAATACTCAGGAAACGATTGGTACTTAGGTGCAGTGACTGACGAAAAAGCCCGCACTATTGAAGTAAAACTCGACTTTTTAGAAAAGGGTAAAGAGTTTGAAGCGCATATATACCAAGACGGCAAAAACGCTGAATGGAAAAACAAGCCGTATGATTTAGATATCGAAAAGCGCGTAGTTAGTGCAAACGATAAGCTAACTTTAAAACTAGCAACAAGCGGCGGCACTGCCATCCGCTTTAAAGCACTTTAGGCTTCACGGTTATATCAGTTTTACAGATATTTAAGTGTTACAAATACAAAACTCTGCACAGGTTATTGTGCAGAGTTTTGTATTTTTATAGGCAGATAAATTTGTGCACGTAAGCCGCCTTCTTCGCTCATTCCCTCACGACGTAACATGATACAAAGCACCTTCGAACTCTAATATTAACGGCCTAGCCACTTTTTTACCTATCTATGTTAGTAAATTAATAACTAAAGATTAAGCACTAGTCGGCTAAAAAGCAAAAAACAAGACCTGACCCCATAAGCAATTAGCTGTAGACATAAATTTAGATCTTTGATGTCTGAAGTCAAGATTTGACCCTAATCACTTTAAAAACGAGGCTAATTATAGTACCAGTTTGTAGACTTTTAAGGGGTTTGCAAGATGCAAGACCTGACCCTGTTAATTTTTCAAAGGATAAATTCATTAAGGTTTACATTTAATTTTATTACCTGCTAAATAGTAAATACCATCCAGTGTACCAACTAATGATGGTAAATTAGAGAAACACTGAGAAGTATATTTAATAGGGAAGTAATTCCTTATTTTTTGCTGTTCATTATTATAATCTTCCCATGTAGCTTCAATCATACCGTTCCATAAATTGATACACTCGTCATTATTAGTGAATATTACTGGCTGAATATATTCAACTGAATTAGATTTATCCCAATAAACATATCCCATGTAAATATTACCTAAACTATCTTCAAAATTAGTTCGAACTAACAACTGATAATTATTTAAATAGTCTTCTTTTTTAAGCGGACGTACTGTAAGTTCATCTTCAACTGAGTCATCCAATGGGAAATACCACACTGGACACCCTTTAATGTCTTCTTCTTTTAAATCATAAACTTGCTTATCCAAATCTAATCAACCTTATTGTATCAGATGTTCAATTGACCGATATAAATCAGGCCGTCCTAAATCATTATACGCTTTTTCTAACCCTGTTCTTATTTGTTCTGAACTATATTCAGCTTTTTTACCTCCAACCATTGGGGGGAGGTACTTTCTAATTGCACTGTGCATGGATTTTGGATTTCCCGCACCTGTATGAGAAAACTGCGTTATCATTGTAGCAGGATGATTTTTCATCATACTTTCAGTGTACCCTAACATTTTCCCTAAATACCTAGGTAAAATATGATGCGCTTGAAAGCCTTTCGCAATTCCTTGCAAATTGGCGAAAGTAGGACTAATTATTGGTATAGAAAATGATGCTCTTATCCCTTGCTGAGCTTTACTTGCCAAAGTTCCAGGAATTATTAATGTAGCATACTGTTCCCACCCTGCTTCTTTTTCATATGCATCCATATCAGCAACACTTTGTGGAGATGGATGTAACCAAGGAAGTCGCGAACTATTTCCGTACAAAATATCAAATGATGCTGTCTTAACTACTGACTTAAGATAGCCAAAGGCACGACTACCTGATATAGGCGTTATACTTCCTGAAGTAAAGTCACTTAAGTTATTAGCAGTTTCGCTCGGTGAGTTTATATCTGGTAAATTTGGTCCTGTAGCTCGCGCTTTCTCTTGTTTATTTGGTGCTCCATTACTAGGTGTATTGTTTATGGGTGCACTAGGGTTATCACTATTACCATCTCGACTCGTATCTCCAGATGCTGCGCTATTACTAGGGTTATTTTGTTCTTCCTTTGCACAAGGATCCGGAGCGCAAGTTATCACAATATCAAGAGGCTCCTCTTCATAGCCTGAAGGATCATGCCCATTCACAGGATTATTCATTATATACGAGTAAGGATTAATACTCTGGCTATTCGTTGGGCTTTGAATAACAGGATCAACACTCATAAACCGACCTAGGTTATAATCGTACACCCGACCGTTCATATGGATTAGCTCTACACTATCTAAATGCTCATGGTCAGTAAAGCCTCGATTCGTTTTTGCATCCGCCAAATCATCTAGTTTTGAAGCCCCAAATGATTTTAATCCACCACTGGCTAAACGTGGTTTGCCAAATGGGTCGTAGTTTCGCTCTGATTCTACTTGCCCGTTGTGGTCGGTAAATACCCGCGCACTGCCTAGGCGATCGCGGTGGGTATAGCGGATGGTTGCGCCCTCATTAGTGGTTTGGCTTATTACGGCAATGTCGTCTATGTAAGCTCGCCAGGTGGTTTTTGTGCCAGTAACTTCTTCTTCATATAATTTATCACTGTAAAAAGTAGTCACGCTGCCATTTACTTGTTTAAAGCGCATATGCTGCGGGCCATAAGTAAAATTGAGAGTTTTACCGTCCTTTACTATTTGTGTGGGTTTATCCATCGCGTTATAGGCAGCGCTGGTTAAACCATCACCACTGGTCATGTTGCCTCTCGTATCATAACCAAACGACTTCCAACCACCGCGATAAACACGTTTTACTGCATTGGGCCCGCCTGTTACGCCGTTTTCATAATCATACTGCGTTGCATAGTCTGATTTTGATAACAAATTACCCACCGCATCATAGCTATAGTTGATTGTGCTGATACCATTAACGGCATTACTCTCTAAACGGTGTAGTGCATCGTAGCTGTAAGTTTCACTAAAGCTATGCTGATTGCCAATATTACCTGTCGTAATATCAACTGCTTTTAAATTACCAAAACCATCGTACGCGGAGTAATCGATGTTCATAATGTTGCTATTATTTTTAGCTATTGTTTTTAGGAGCATTTGCCCACTTTTGTTACTGTAAGCAGTATTTTCAGTGAGTCCATTACCTAGCGTATTTTGAGAGCCATTACCAAATATGTCGAATTCAGTTATATTTTTATACACATAACCACTAGCCGCATTTTTTACCTGCGTTTGATAGCCTACGTCATTGTAACTGTATTCAAGTGTGAGGTTGTTGGGGTAACGCAGCCCTTTTACGCGGCCATAATTACTGTCGTAGAAGGTGGTTGTGGTATAGCTTTTACCACTGCCTGCAATGGTTTGACCGCTTGGGCGACCGCGACTGTCGTAAGTGTAGGTTTTGGTTACGCCATTGCCTGTGGCTTGGTTTAACTGCCCTAAACCATACGTTGCGCTGTCATAGGTATACGTTAATGTATTTTCACCTGTGGCGGTGCGCCGCGTTACACGGCCTAATACGTCGGTGACATAAGTCAATGTTTTACTGCCAACGCGTGCCTCTCGTTGCAGCTCACCAAAGCCGTTGTACTCAAAATTAGTGACGCCTTGGTTAGGGTCATCCACCTGTGTTTTTTGGCCTAAGCCGTTGTAGGTTGCCTCTATGTTGTTGCCATTAGCATCTTGAATAACAATAGGTAAGCCTTGGTTATTATAGCTGTAACGAGTAACACCATTATCAGCATCCACCGTTTGCATAAGCTGTTTAAGGCTATTGTAGGTACGCGACATATCCAAGGTGATGCCATAACAACTATCATAGACCTCAATATCTGTCTTAAGTCCACTGTAGCTGTAATTAGTAGTCATGTTACCGCAATGTTGATTGGTTACTTTTTCGATTACGCGGCCAAGTGCATCGTGTTCGGTGTATGACGTACCATAAACTGCACCTCCTTCTTTATAGGGCATAGATTCAAACGTTTTATAGCCAAGGCTGTTATAATTAACGTCACTAAACACCCAGTCACCATCGAAATTCTGCACAGCTGTACGTAATGTTCGTCCCAGCGCATCTAGATAGATTTTTTGCATAGGCTGCCCTGCTGAGACATTTAACACTTGTATTATTGCATTAGCTGGTGCTTGTGCGTCAGGTGTTTGCATTGCACTGTAACGGGCCGGACTGCCATCAGTCTGAATACTGTAAGGGCGGTTATAATCATCGTAACCAAAGTTTGTCACTTGATAGCTATTGCTACTAAGCTGCTGACGAGTTTGGGTTATCTGCCCTGTTGCAGGGTTTACTTCGGTGTAGCTAATATGCCCTTTAGCATTAGTTTGTTTATATGGAAAATAACCGTCAGTAGCTTCAACAGTTCCGTCTTTACTGTAGGTGGTTGAAGTTGTACGTGTTTGGTCGATCCAACTACCACTACTATTACGCACTTTTGTGGTTTGACTAACAGATAATGGAAGGCCGTAGGCATTATAGATAGTATCTATTTCACTCCCATAACCAGATGATGAGCCACCAAGTGTTGCTGTAGTTGTTATTGTTTGTGGCTGTCTACTACCATGGTAATTACTGTATTCACTTCTAATGCTCGTTTCTTGATCTAAGTCTGCATCCGTTATTGGGTCGTTTGTACTGCGCCCAGCTACACGAGCTATAGTTTGTATTTTAGTATTAAGTTTATTTAACCACCAGTTACTTTCGTTACCCTCATACTCGCGTGTTTCACTTGTGGTATACGTACCCCAAGCGTCTTCAACTTGCGTAGATGATGCAGTTACATTGCCATATTGATCTAACCTAGTAATATTTTTATCGATGCGTGTTAGATCTTGTTTAGTAACTAAATCTCGAGTAATTTGTGTAGTTTCATTTGGGTATAAATTATAAACGTCAGTTACACTGTGAGTTGAGTTCTCTTGCCACTCAGTATTTGAATAACTTACCGCATAGGTTTCATTATCACTAATACCTAGGTGCCCGCTTCCCCTTGTTGCATAATCATCTTCGCTAAATGTAGCTTGTCGCTTTAGCTTGCCTTGATACGGAAAAATTTGCTCAAAATCAGTTTGAGTGACTAAAGCACGATCTACATCTTTTTCTATAATTGATTTAAAACCCATAAAACCACGGCCTTGCGTTTGGTAAACACCATCAATGTAGTGGTATTGCTTACTACGTGTTTCACCAAGCCCGTTCGGCTGCTTAAATTTAGCAACAACTTTTTGTGAAGACCCTAGCTTTCTCAATGTCACATCAGCTAAAGGCGCATTATTAACACTGTAAATACCTGTACTCAAGTTTGCATTGCGGCCAAGTTGTTGGTATTCAAACTCTGCCACTAAACCAAAGTCATTATCAATGCGTTTTAACGTCCGACTTGTCCCACCTTCTAATGCATATGTATAAATCCCCGCATCAGGTGCTGCATCAGGATAACAATAAAAACGACCGCTTGAATAAGGTATTTGTACACCGCAAGATGTATCTGAAGAATGTTGCCTAAAGCCAAGAGCTGTAACTACTTCTTGCCAGCCATCACCGTTTACATCAACAACACTCGTTGTTGCTAAGCCGCCTAATAAATCTGCACCATCGGCTTGTAATATTATCTCTTCAAATGTTAAACCATTTTCGTTCGGTTTAAGAACACGCCAAGTCCACACATCATATTTATGATAATAACTACGCTCCCCTGTATCTTCATCCCTAATTAAACAAACTTGATTGTTGGTTGCATCCCAACAATGGTAAGCATATGCTCTTCTATAAGGGGCAAGAATATCCATTCGCCCGTCATTATCATAATCAAACACTTGTACAAAGCTATTAATTGTCGACTCTTCATATGTATTTTCACGTGCATCAGCCCACACATTAAACTCTGGTAGCCCTGTGTTTGATCCTGTTGAAAATTGCCCGCCACCAAAATTAAGGTGCATAAACCAATACAACTTGTTCGTTGACCCATCTTCTTTTAACGTCATTATATCAAGTAAGTTATCCCCGTTGACATCAAGCCATATAGCCTTTTTCATACGCGAAGGAAAGAAGTCAGGATTTATTCCTAAATCATGATTAGTGAATAACAATGTGCTACCTGCTACAGAGAGCTCAACCCACTTCCCAAAATCAGGATAATAAACATCAGGTGTACCATCCCCATTAATATCAGCAATACTAAATTTAGGAATACTTAAGGCTACGTTACCAATATGAATGAAGCCACTAATAGGCTTACCTGTAGCATCGGTGTTTCTAAGGTAAACTTTGAGCTGGCCATTCGCTCTATCTTGGATGATAAAATCCGCGTAGCCATCACTGTTCATGTCTTGAGCAAAACTATTACAAGGCTCACTCATCGGATTATATCTACCATCATTAACGACAACCAAATCACACGCCGCAGGGATATTTGTAGAAAAGACATCCTCATAAGCTCCTGTCTCACGATTTAGCTCAACAATAGATAATTTTAAATTGGAGTCTAAATAAACAAAATCAGCGATGCCATTCAAGTTATAATCGATATAACCACTAATTTTATGAACATTCACAGCACCATTATTAAACTGGGAATAGTCAGGGAAACTCGTAATATCAAAAGTTGTTTGATTACCTGCAATTTCTTGCACCTGTTCAAGCATTTTTATGTCATTCAGACCATCACCAGTATAATCGCTGCTGGTGTCATAAAATGAGCCTGAAGCCAAAACCATATCTGTTGGCTCTATCGCAACATTTGCATAAGGATGGTCATCGGTATTACTAAAAGAAAGCTCTTCTATATTCCATGCAAAATCAGTAGCAGCCAATTGATTGCCCGTATTGCAAGTGGATGACTTACACAGCTCTAGGCGACTTAAATAATGCTCATCATAAATAAGGTGGTAACTTTTCTCGACACTCTCCGTAGAGTCATCTGGAATGATATCTATCCTAGCAAGGTTCTGTGTGTTTTCGTATTTGCCACCCCATACATAACCAAAACCTGATTTGTAACTTGATTGATATACAAAGCTGATCATTTTATCGCCAGAACTACTTATATTAGCACTCGATTTAGTGTAATAAATACCAGTTAAAAGCTTCTCACTAACACCAAAGTCACCGTATTCATAGTTTATAAAGTTGTTCTCTGTTGCATCGTGTTGATACTGCATTAACCAAGAGTAAGTAGCCGTTTTACCACTATGAACTAACCGTGATTTTGCGTCTTTACCAAAATAAGCAACTCGGCCATTTTTATATTCAACTCTGAACCATGTAGATGAGCCATTTAGTGAACCACTTTGTGTTACACGCACAAAGCTATCTATTTCAGTACGATATTCAGTCCCTGAGCTTCCATAGCTACCTGATGTATTAATTAAACGCTGACCCTCTAAGCACAGCCTGTCATTACTATTATATTGTGGGTTTTGCATGAAGCCATCTTGTGCATATGTGGCTGCGCACCTTGTAATACTTGAGCTAGCAGATAGCGACCACCCCATTCCGGCAATACCATTACCACTGCGGGATGAATAATTAAGTGATACTTCAGGCTGCATGCCAGCTCTGCCCGGCGGTAATTGGATTGGAATATGATACGTTGAGGCGCCACCACTTACACCAGCTTGCCCCTCCAAGGTACCTATTAATTGGCTACTAGGAGCAACGGTGTCAATAAAGTTACTTGCATCATTTGGGGTCTGTGTAGTAAGTGTCGAGTGTGGGGTTAACAAAACAGTAAAGTCTTTGAATGTTATGTCACTGTCACTCCAATTTGATTTAACTGCTTTTGCACACACTCTTTTGCTCTGAGTTAAAGAAAAAACAGGAGCAGAAGACTGCCAGCCTGAATTAGTACAACTAGCATTAAGTGATATTAATTTATATTTTATAGTTGCGTTTTGATTGGAGGTTATCGTTATATTGTCGCCAGCTGTCACTTTATTTAAGTCAGGTTTAATAGATGGTTTATTTAATTTAAGTAAATAGTCTTTACTTACAGTGTCGCTATTTTTCCAACCAGCCTTTACTGTATAAGCACACACTTTTTGGCTTGCTCTAAGAGTAATTGGTGACGAATAAGAATTTACAGAACCATTTGTACAACTACTTCCTCTTGAAACTAATTTATATTTAATAGATGCATTTTGCTGAGAATAAATTGAGACTTTGGCGCCATCAACTAATGGAGTTGTTACATTAAAGATTGGAGGCTCTAATTGCAAAGTGTAACTTTTAGATTGTGTGTCACTATCTTTCCACCCGCTTTTATTAGCTTTAGCACATACATTAGCTGACGAAGAAAGCTTAAATGCATTTTTGTAAACCTTCCAACCATCAAGATTTGAGCATGATGAACCTAAACCAATAGTTTTATAAAATATTGTTGCAGAAGGCTCAGAAGTAATTGAAACATAAGTGTTGTACCGAATAGTACTTGTCGACGGAGCAATAATTGGCTTAGGTAGTTTTTTTACTTCAGGAACTATTATGGGAGGGCTAACTAAATAATCACTGTACTTATTTTCGCCATTAATTTTTTTTACAGCTCGAACCCTAAATACGTGTTTGCTATATCCCGCTAATGAAAAGTAATAACTCTTGTAGCTTAACCCTTCTGCTACTACCCTAAAAGAACTATCATCCTCAGATACTTCGACCGAAAAAGTGGTTTCTGAATCGCAAAAACCGCTGCACGGAAGTGCTACTGCCGATGAACTACCACTACCATATAACAACCCTCCACCATCATCATAGCTTCCCCAACTCCAAGAAATTCTGATTGAACTCTCATCTTTTGTAAATGCGAAAGCTGTTGGAGCTTTTGGATTAATTGTTATTGGTTCTACTGGATAAAACATCCCCATAGAGCTTGCAGGAAAGCAAAAAACGCTTAGCAATATAGTAAAAAAACAAGGGGTACAAGATTATTGTTGGGATAAAACGAGATTTTCACACTTTGTTCCTTAAAGTTTAACAGCCGACGCATATTAACAAAAAAAAAACAAACATCAACATTTTAAACCTTAAAAGTTAACAGTTTACTGTAGTCGGCTATTTAAAAATAATTAGGAGTTAGGTGTATGGGATATAGACTTGTGTTTACAAGCTTAGTTAATGACTTACTTTTACTTAACACTTGCCACCAGCGGCGGCACTGCCATCCGCTTTAAAGCACTTTAAGCTTCACGGTTATATCAGTTTTACAGATATTTAAGTGTTACAAATACAAAACTCCGCACAGGTTACTGTGCAGAGTTTTGTATTTTTATAGGCAGATAAATTTGCGCACTTAAGCCGCCTTCAGGCCGGTTTTCAAGTTTTACTTTGCCGTCGTGCATATCAACAATACGCTTAATAATAGCAAGGCCTAGGCCACTGCCCTCACTGCCTCGCGCAGCATCACCTTGTTTAAACGGTTCAAATACCGACTCTAATTCACTTTCAGGAATACCTGGGCCATTATCGTTTACAGCAATGACCACGTATTTCTTATTGGAGTTATAATAACTAAGTACCTCTATATCGCCGTCAGAATAACGAATTGCATTTTCAATCATGTTAGTTACAACACGCTTTATAGCCACGCTGCTGAGCGGAATACTCTCTATACTTGGGTTACTTTTAAAGGTTATAGAACGCTGATGCTTTAACTCACAATTAACGACTTCACCCACTAACGCGTTTATATCTTCACAACTGAGTTCTTCGCGTTTGTGGTGACGTAAATATTCAATAAATTGATCGATAATACCGTTCATATCTTCAATATCGTAAATAATCCCTTCGCGAAGATACTCGTCTTGGTCGCTCATCATCTCGGTTGCTAAACGAATGCGGGTAAGTGGTGTGCGTAAATCGTGAGACACACCCGCCATAAGTAAACGCCGGTCGTTTTCAAGGGCAGCGATACCGCGCGACATTTGGTTAAACGCACGCGTTACTTCTATTACTTCAGTAGAGCCTTCTTCTTCTAGCTTGGTGCTAAAATCGCCTTTACCTACTTTTACAGCGGCTTGTTGCAGTGCTTTAAGCGGGCGGTTTAGGTGGCGTGCAAATAACCAACCACCTAAAACACTTAAAAAGCCGATACTTGATAAGTAAAACGTTAAAAATTCGAGGTTGTTTTCTTGATACCCTGAAAGCGGAATTTTAACCCAATAGCCAGGCGCTTGCGGGGCCTCTATCCAATAAACGAGTGGGCCAGTTTGCGTAATACGCACCCGCGCCGAGCCATTTAACTGCGCAGACATACTACGTGAAAGCATGGGGTATTCACGGGTTTGACCAAGCCCTTGGCGCATGGCTTCGCGCTGGGTCATGACATCAATACCGGTTATTTCAAAAAACTTTTCTGATAAGTCGTCGTTTATTTCTATACCGTCTTCCCAGTCAATAAAAACAGTTTTAACTTGCTTAGCAAGCATTAAATTCACTTGCTCTATGGTCGGTTTTACAACATATAAACTGACTGTTACATAAGACACAACTTGGTTTATAAGTAATAACGCCGCTACCAAAAATACAGTTTGCCCAAACGCACTACGTGGAAAAAATCCCATAAAAACTACTTTTCACCGTCAGGAACAAACACGTACCCTAATCCCCACACAGTTTGAATATAACGCGGGTTAGCCGCATCTATTTCAATCATGCGGCGAAGGCGCGACACTTGCACATCAATACTGCGCTCTAGGGCACTGTAATCTCGGCCACGCGCTAAGTTCATGAGTTTATCGCGGCTAAGCGGCTCTCTTGGGTGTGACACAAGCGCTTTAAGTACGGCAAACTCGCCGCTGGTTAGCGATATTGTTTTATCGCCTTCGCTCATTTCACGAGTGGCTAAATTAAGCGTAAATTTACCAAAGGCAATTAGGTTTTCTTCTGCGGCGGGCGCACCTGGCACTTCTTTAGCGCGGCGGCGTAATATGGCTTTAATGCGCGCAAGTAACTCACGAGGATTAAATGGCTTTGGAATGTAATCATCTGCGCCAAGCTCTAAACCAATGATGCGATCGACTTCGTCGCCCTTTGCGGTGAGCATAACAATAGGGATTTCGTTTTCTTTTTGGCGTAACCTACGGCAAATAGATAAGCCATCTTCACCGGGAAGCATTAAGTCGAGAACCATTAAGTGAAAGTTTTCACGCTCTAAAAGCCTATCCATTTGCTCTGAGTTTGCAGCGGTTCTAACAATAAAACCTTGCTCTACTAAATAACGCTCCAATAAGCTGCGTAAGCGCATATCGTCGTCTACAACCAATACTTTTGTCGTTTCGTGTCCCATTACCTGTTTCTTATTTTTATATCCAATTAAGTATTAATATAAATGAAAAAACAAATAATCAAAAACTAATTACGGCCTTAGATTGTTACTGAACATTTCAAACAACAATAATGGCTGCTTTAAACACTTTAAGCTCGACAAATTTTTCTAAGTTTATTACCGTGCCCATCATTAGAGCTAATAATTAAAAGTCGATGAAAACAAATTTAATTACCCGTGAAGGCTATTTGCAACTGCAACAAGAACACGACCACCTGTGGAATGTAAAACGCCCTGAAGTAACAAAAATAGTCAGCTGGGCAGCAAGCTTAGGCGATCGCTCTGAAAATGCCGACTATCAATATAATAAGCGACTGCTGCGCCAAATAGACCGACGTGTTCGCTATTTGCGAAAGCGTATTCCCGATTTAAATATTATTGATTACTCCCCCGTGCAAGACGGAAAAGTATTTTTTGGTGCGTGGGTCGAAATAGAAAATGAGCAAGGCGACATAAAAAAGTTCAGAATTGTTGGCCCAGACGAAATTTACGACAGAAAAGACTATATTTCTATCGACTCACCCATGGCTCGGGCGCTTATTAAAAAACAAGTTGATGACGATTTTGAAGTAATGACACCGCAGGGAAAAAAAGAATGGTACATAAACTCAATTGAATATCAAAAAACGGCTAAGTAGTATTTGATTCAGATCATATTAACTTTTGATTGTTTAAATTATCTCATTAGGCTATATATAAATAGCTCGCACATAATTTTAATGTGAGATTAGCAAAGGTTGTAATGGTTATGTCAAACGTAGTACAGCGCATATTTAGTAATGCCGTATTGTTTGCACTTTTTATGAGTGTGAGTTTGACTTTGCATGCCAGCAAGCAAAACACCAACCTTGAACACCCAACCGTTTTAAATAATTTAATTGCCTTAGATATTCCCGATCAGGCAACTCCTGACTTTGACGAAGATTCATTTGTTGATGTCACTTCCCTTAAGGCAGCTCAACCACTCCCTAAAGGCGCTCACTCTTTTTACAAGAGTTCATCTTTTAGCAGACCGTTTAGCACTGCGTACCAACGTGGGCCCCCTGTTATTTAATTTAATTTATTACTTTCAATTTAATTAAATTTTTAACTAATAGGTGGATATTATGTCTAACTTTAAAGAATTACGTACCCAAAATATCTCTCATGGTGTTATTGCAAAATCATTTGCTGACAATCAACCGTTAATCGATTTGGCCTCACCCGCTTTAAAAATGGTGAATAACTTTACACAAAAAAAACCTGTTCGAGCACAGCACGAAACAATAATCGCTGATGCCCTAAAACAAACGAGCAGCCAGCAGTCTGACTTTGTATTAGTAATGGATGACGACCACAAGCTAATAGGTATTGTTTCAAGTGCTGATTTACAAAGTGCTAAAATTACTATTATTGCTCAACGTTTAAATACACCGCGAAATGAAGTGAGCCTTCGCCATGTAATGACCCCAATAAACCAGCTAATGGGTGTCAGCATGCAAAGCTTAAGTTATGCCTGTGTGGGCGATGCTTTGCAAACAATGGAGCATCAAGGGGCGATGTTTTTATTAGTAACAACAGCCAATAACGAAATATGTGGATTAATTTCAGCTCGCCAAATTGCTAAAACATTACATATTCCGCTGCACATTAGCCCAATTGCCACTTCGTTTAGCGACGTACTAGAAAGCGTAGACCACCCTCATTAGAGGTTGTTTTATCGCTTAACTATCTCAACCAAAGCAACCGTCTTAAAGCAAGTTAAATAGCTTGCTTTAAGAGCTTTTTATTACAACTTCATGTGATATTATTCAAGCAATTAGCCGACCCAGATATTTATTTCTGGTCTTATTTTTTGTTTAAAAAGGTTTTTGCATGAGCGATATCTCTGCACGTTTAGCCAGTGAGCTAAATGCACAACAACAACAAGTTGTTGCTGCAACAAAATTACTTGATGAAGGCGCAACTGTTCCCTTTATTGCCCGCTACAGAAAAGAAGTCACCGGCGGTTTAGATGACACTCAATTGCGCTTACTAGAGCAGCGTTTATCTTACCTTCGAGAACTTGAAGAGCGTCGTAGCTTTATTTTGTCGACTATCGAATCTCAAAAGAAGCTCACCGCAGAGCTCAAAGCCGACATCACTAGCGCGCAAAGTAAAACAGAACTCGAAGATTTATATCTTCCATATAAAGCAAAACGCCGCACCAAAGGCCAAATAGCCATAGAAGCAGGTATAGAGCCCCTAGCCGATGCGTTATTTACCGACGCGAGTTTAAATCCTGAGCAACACGCTGAGCAGTACATTAATGCTGATAAAGGCTTTGATGACACAAAAGCCGTGCTTGATGGTGCTAAATTTATTTTAATGGAGCGTTTTGCCGAAGATGCAAAATTACTCGCTAAATTAAGAAGTCACATAAGCCAAAACGGCGCAATACAAAGCACGGTAATTAAAGGTCAAGAACAAGCGGGCACTAAATATCGCGATTACTTCGATCATCAGGAGCTACTTACTAAAGTTCCTTCTCATCGTGCATTAGCTATGCTGCGAGCTCGCAACGAAGGCATACTTCAATTAAATGTAAACCCTGAACCAAGTTCTGAAAACCCTGCTCAACTTTGTGCAAATATGATTGCACAGCACTACCGCTTAAATATTACCGACCAAACAGCGAGTGCTTGGCTTTTAAGCGTGGTGCAATGGGCTTGGAAAATTAAGCTAGGTTTACACCTAGAAAACGAATTTTTTGCAGCCATGCGCGAAAAAGCAGAAGCAGGCGCTATTGATGTATTTGCTAAAAACTTAAAAGACTTACTAATGGCGGCACCTGCAGGTCCACGCACAACACTTGGTCTTGATCCCGGTTTACGTACCGGTTGCAAAATTGCTGTTGTAGACAGCACAGGTAAACTGCTAACTACGCAAACTATTTTCCCTCATGCCCCGCAAAATCATTGGGATAAGTCGCTGCGTACACTAGAGCAACTTTGCCGCCAACACAAAGTAGAACTTATTGCCATTGGTAACGGTACAGCGTCGCGCGAGTCAGACAAATTGGTTGCTGAGCTAATGAAAGCAAATACCGAGTTAAAACTTAATAAAATTATGGTGAGCGAAGCTGGCGCGTCGGTTTACTCGGCATCTGAATTTGCAGCTAACGAATTTCCTGACTTAGATGTGTCATTACGTGGCGCGGTATCGATTGCACGTCGCTTGCAGGATCCGCTTGCTGAGCTTGTTAAAATAGAGCCTAAATCAATTGGTGTAGGGCAATATCAACACGATGTGTCGCAAAGCCAACTCGGGCAAACACTGACAGCCGTTGTTGAAGACTGTGTAAACTCGGTAGGTGTTGATTTAAATATGGCGTCGGTTCCTTTACTTACACGCGTATCAGGATTAAACAAAACCTTAGCGCAAAACATTGTAAATTACCGCGATTCCAATGGATCATTTGCAAAACGTAGTGAACTGAAAAAAGTAGAACGTTTAGGGCCAAAAGCATTTGAACAAGCTGCTGGTTTCTTACGAATTAACAATGGCAGCGACCCACTTGATAACTCATCAGTTCACCCTGAAGCCTACCCTGTTGTTAAGCAAATTTGCGAAAAGAACAACGCAGAAGTAACCACGTTAATAGGTAACAGCGAATTTTTAAACAAGCTTGTTGCTAACGACTACACCAACGAAAAATTTGGTTTACCTACGGTTACCGATATTATTGCTGAGCTTGATAAGCCGGGTCGCGATCCACGTCCAGAGTTTAAAACGGCTGAGTTTAAAGCAGGTGTAGAGAAAATAAGTGACCTAAAACCAGGCATGATTTTAGAAGGTGTTGTATCGAATGTTGCTAACTTTGGTGCATTTGTTGATGTGGGTGTTCACCAAGATGGTTTAGTACATATTTCGGCGATTACTAATAAGTTTATATCTGATCCTCGCGAAGTAGTTAAAGCGGGCGACATTGTAAAAGTTAAAGTAGTAGAGGTAGATGCCTCGCGTAAACGTATTAGCTTTACCATGCGTTTAAACGACGAAATAGACACCAGCAACAAGCCAGCCCCTGCTGCACAAAAACAACAGCCGCGCACTAACAATGCGCAACCAAAAGCTGCTAAACCTAAACGTGATAGCGGTAATGCGGTTATGGGTAACGCGTTTGCTGATGCATTTGCGAATGCCAAAGTAAAAAAATAGCAGGCCATTTAGCATGTTTAGCTTTTAAGTAAAATCGGAAAGCGCTCTACGCTTTAAAATAAAAAAACCGCGAAAGCGGTTTTTTTTAATTCAAATCAGTAAGCATTAAAAATAATTTATTGTGAATAGTTTAATATTCGAAGTTCAGGCTATTCGCTAAGAGGTTGCTGAAAAACCACTTTGTGTGGATGGCGAAGTTGCCATTTGATAAAAATTAGCAATTCGCCCTGCGCGTGCTTCCACGTCTGCATCTCGTGTTTGCTCTTCACTTTCTGCCGTTTTAGTTTCTTGCGTTTCACTGCTTGTGAATGATGCTTTGCTATTGTTTTCAGCGCTGTCGTCTTCCTCATTTTGAGGCGCTGCAAGTTCAGCCTGAGCTGCTACCAGCTTTTGAGTAGCGTCTGCCGCTATTGATCGATCAGCACCTGAAGGCTCCGCTGGAGCTAGGGCTGCGGCTCTAACCGTTTGCATTTTTTCTATGGTTGCTTGGGGATCACCTGGAATTTCAGCAACGTCAATTTGCACCTCGCCGCCCACTGCATAGTTAGTGCCGTCAGGGCCACGTTGATATTCGTAACTTGGCGAACCCGCATATTTACCGCCTACAGAAGCATGAGCTTGTTCGTGAATACGCACTTCAGTATCGCGCGCTTTTAGCTCTTTTATTTGCTGCTGCTCTTGCTCTAAAACTTGCTGTTCTTGCTCAGACTCTTGTTGCTGCGCTTTTTGCTCTTCAGACTCCTCTGGATTCTCGGCGTTTTCATCGTCGCGCGCTTGAACCACTTTTTCGTCAGCTAACTTACCCGATGCACTATACGTTGCACCCTCATTATTACCTGGTAATTTGGCTTTTTCAGCATCGCTTTGCGCTTTGGTTTCGGTATTACTTGCGCTATTTGCAGAAGGAGCAGGAATTACTTCCCGCAGTTGATTGTCACGACGAGCGGTTTCCGTATAAACATTGGCTGTGTTTATATTTATTGATGGAAATGGCGTGACAATATTCATTAAATTACACTTTAATGTCGACTAACGTACCCAGTACGTCATCAGCTGTTTGAATTGTTTGCGCATTAGCTTTAGCGTTAAATTCTTCAACTTTTAGGTTAACAAGTGATTCGTCAATACGCGCAGGCTGAGCAACCGGTGCTGTTACTGCTTCGTCTGGCGTTGCTGCAACTAACTGTCGCTGTTGTGCAAGTTGCGCATCATCTTGCTGTTCTATACTGGCACGGTTTATTTCTGCGCTGGCCTTTTCAATACCTTGGCTTGCACGGTTAAACCCTTCGACACCATTATTAAATACAGATCCGATTGACATGGTAAACCTCCACCACTTAAATATTGTTTAATTATCGCTCAGTTTGTGCGCAAAATAAAGCTTTACGGGACGCAATTATCGTCGCATTTTTAAAGCATTGATTTAACGATAGATAAAAACTCATTTTTGTGAGAAATAAACGGAGCATGAGATGCTTTATCTATTACTTGGTATTCAAACTCAGCATTTAGTACTGACATTTTAGCTATTGCTTTATACGGCACTAATGCATCTAAGCGACCAAATACACCCATAATTTTTACCGGACACGTTGCAAATAAATCGCGTAAATCATTATTTTGTAAAATATCTAAACCGGCCGCTAACGCCTCACTGTTGGGTGCTGAATATTGATTTAGCAATTGTTTAAGCTGCTTTATGTCATCTCTCGCTGACTCACTTCCCATAGCCTGAATAGCCAAAAAGCGCTCAATGGTTTTTTCTCTATGATTAACCAATTGGTCTTTAAACTGAGTTAGTACTTTTTCACTAATTCCCGGCCATTCACAATGCTCTGCAAAATAAGGTGTCGATGCGACTAAAATAACCTTCGATACTTTTTCAGGCCAATGTTTTGCAATGTATAGAGCAAACAAACCACCTAAAGACCACCCCATTAAAATAGAATGAGGTTTTAACTGTTGGCTTAATTGCATAGCGGCATCATGCAAATTATACGGGGTTGGTAATGTGGTTGCGCTATTACCAAACCCAGGCAAATCAAGGCTACGCACTTCTCCTGTATATAAGTTTTCAAGCTCTGGCTGTATGAGTTGCCAAACGCCTTGATTCATTCCCCAACCATGTAAAAGTACTAACTCTTTTTGCATATTTGCATATTCTTAACCAAACTTAGGCTCATAATAACGTTTAAAAAGATGATTGCAATGGAAGGCACTATCTCATGAAAGGTCTGTTTAACTGGCTGTTCCCGTCGTATTGCGTACAGTGCAAAAGCCCTGTAAGTGCAAGCCTAGGTTTATGCGAATATTGCTTAGAAGATTTAGCATTACTAGATGTAACTAAACACCCAAATTTACTTCACCGACCTGATATTGTTGATATGTTTCCTAACTGCGAATTTGACAGGTTATTTGCTTGCGCTTTTTACCGCCCTCCATTTGAGCAGTGGCTAACCCAACTTAAATTTAGTAACCAAATACATTACAAAAAAGCACTTCAGCAGGTTGTACACAGGCAGCTCAATGCGTTTTTTAAATACAGCACGCAATCTCCTGATTTATTTATAATTTTACCTTTGCATAAAAGCCGATTTTTAAAGCGAGGTTTTAATCAAGTAAGCCAAGTATGGCACCCTTGTTTGTGCTCTCGCGTTGTTTTAAATAATGCGCTTATTCGTAATAAAAAAACTCATGCGCAATCGCAGCTCACTAAAGCAAAACGTATTAAAAATCTAACCAATGCATTTATATGTACTGAAGATATGAGCGGTAAAACAGTCGCTATTGTTGATGACATTATGACAACCGGCGCAACATTAAATGCCGCAACTCAGGCTTTAAGGAAAGCCGGCGCTAAACAAGTGTGGGCATTCACAACCTGTTTAACGCCAATTTAGTTAATTTATGTTACTGACCATTTGCGCGGAATGTATGGCCTAAAAACAATGCATTGCTAAGCAATCGACTTGTACCATACCAGTAACCTCTAAATACGGGGTTGTCAGTCATAGCAATAACACTGCCGCGTCCGTACGAATGTGC
Source organism: Pseudoalteromonas sp. S554 (assembly GCF_005930865.1). Taxonomy (NCBI): domain Bacteria; kingdom Pseudomonadati; phylum Pseudomonadota; class Gammaproteobacteria; order Alteromonadales; family Pseudoalteromonadaceae; genus Pseudoalteromonas; species Pseudoalteromonas sp. S554. The sequence goes on from NZ_PNDV01000043.1 coordinate 70,171, forward strand.
TATTAAACCAGCGCCTTCAGCTACTTGTTCTACATTTACAGAGTCAGTAAAGCCAGCTAACAACGGGCGTTTTGTGTAGGTTAGTACATTAACAAAAGGGGCATCTGACGCTTCAAGTAACCATGTACTGTTTTTAAATACCGGTAAGGTGTCGCGCGTGAGTGAGAAGGTTAATGGGTGCGTTAAATCCACACTAGTGTTAAAAATAGCCCCAGCAATACGCTGACGCCCCGCTAGATGATCTTTATCGCCATAGCTTAGGCCTTCAGTTTTGAAAGCACCAGCTAAATCCTGTCGCGATAAATAATTTGCTTTAAGTAGTTGCTGGTCGACTAAAAATTTAGCGCCGCCTTTGTGGCCCCAAATAACACCGCCTTTTCTTACCCAGCTTTTAATCGCTACTTTTTCTGCATCTGTTAAGCTATTGTAATTGCCGTGGGCCAACACAATATGGCTATAATCACTAAGCTCAAGTGAACTTAAACGCGTCATTTCAACAATTGTGGGGGCAACACCTACAAACCTATCTAGGTAATACCACACTTCACCTACTTCGTACTGGCTAGTGCCTTGGCCGCCAATCAGTAAAACCTTGGGTGCTTTAACAACTGCCATAGAGCGTGAACCTAAATCAGCACCTTTACTGGTTAAGCCTGTTGTAATAGGTTTTATGGCAATACCAAATTCACTTTGCGCAGTGTTTAACAAAGAAATCCAGTTTTGCTGTGTTTGTAAACCAGCCGGAATAATAATACTCCCTGGCTCAAAATTTATGTCGCCCGCGCTCGATTTTGCCGTTAAGGCGCTCAATGCCACGCGTGCTTTTATACCTTGCTTTAATAATGTATTTAGCATTTTAGGCGCTAAGTAGTCGTCCCATGCAAAACCAAATGCATACGCTGACTCTAAACTTGTTAGGGGCGCTTTAGGTGCTTTATTCCAAGGTGTGTCTGCAACGTCTAGCCCCCAGTTACTTTTTACTTTTGCAAAGGGTAGATTGAATGCATGCGCTAATGTCCAACCAGATACATCGTAAAATGTATTGTCTGCAAAGTTTTTTTGCTCGCTAAATATCGCTTTAACTAGACGATATTGAGGCTGCGCTAAAGGCACATAATAGCTGTTGGTGGTAAAGTTTACGCCACCTGCTTTGAACGGTTTAGTAAGTTCAAATGCCTTTATTTTATGTTGCTCCAATAGCGCTAAAAAGTCAGTAATTCGGGTGCTGTCTTTTGCACCTTCAACAACATAACCTGCAAAGTTTTCATCACCTGCAAGCTCTGCGGCTTGATCATAAAATTTAGCTTGGTAGTCAAGCAATGCTTGACGGTTTTCAACCGCCGCTTTAAAGGTAGATAAGCTCGTTAGTAACTGATTTTTTATAGTAAATGGAAACGTTAAAGGGCCATTAATGGTCTCTTGTATATGGCCTCGAGAGCTTGCTTGCTCAAACAAAATACCTATACCTCCGTTCACGTCTGGGTAAGTTGAACCTTTACCGTAGTAAAAATCGTCAAAGCTTTCTTCTGTAAAATACAGTGCATTATTTTCATCCAATGTTTTGGCATGATAATTAGCAATTGCTTTGGTTAATGTTACGTTTTCAATTGGCGTAATTGGGTGCTTTCTACTTGGAATACCCGGCTGAAAAAAATAGCTGCTGTTTGGGCCCATTTCATGAAAGTCGGTAAGTACATTTGGTTTCCACTGATGAAATTTTGCAATACGCGCACGCGACTCAGGGTGCTGTAGCAATAGCCAATCTCGGTTTAAGTCAAACCAATAATGATTAGTGCGGCTGCTTGGCCAGTTTTCGGTATGCTCACGAGTTTTAGGATCTGATGACAAATTCATGCCGCGGTTACTGTTTGCCCAATTAGCAAAACGTGCAAGTCCGTCGGGGTTTAATGATGGGTCGAGCAAAATAACGGTATTGTTTAATAGGTTATTTATTTCATCGCTTTTGCTGCAGCTAAGTAATAAGCCGTTAAAAGCGATGCATTGCTTCCCGATGATTCGTTACCGTGCACACTGTAGCCCATCCACACAACTGCAGGTTCATCGTTTGCTTTTTTGCTGTTATTACCCAAACGAGCCAAGTGCGCTTGGCGTATTTGCTCTATTTGAGTTAATTTATTTGGCGCTGTAACCGTTAGCATTACCAGTGGTCGTTGCTCATGTGTGCGGCCAATTATCTCAAAGTTTATTCTGTCGCTCTTTTGAGCAAGTACTTCCATGTAGCGCACGAGTTGGTCGTGTCTTACATGCCACTCACCTACTTGATAACCCAATACTTCTTCTGGCGTAGGAATGGCTGGGTCGAATACAACATCGTCTTCAAAATAGTATGAAAGCGGTTTTGCTACACTTGAAAAGCTCAGCATTACCACCATTATTGTTATTAATAAACGCATATAGATCACTCTAAAAATGTTTGTTAATTGCACGCTAGCATTGCTTAAAATAGATGCCAACTTTTTACGCTCAACACTAGCCGCAACACGATGAGCGGAGTATGATATGCAGTATCCGAGTAATTTAGTCAGGTATAAAGCCGTTTTTATGATTTCTATTTCCGAAACAGCACAAGCACATTTTGCTAAACTATTAGCAGATCAATCACAACAGACCAATATTCGCGTTTTTGTTGTAAACCCTGGTACATCACAAGCCGAGTGTGGTGTTTCTTATTGTCCAGAAGACGCCGTTGAAGACAACGATATTCGCTTAAATTTTAACGGATTTGATGCCGTTGTTGATGCTGAAAGTGCTCCTTTTTTAGAAGAAGCTGAAATTGATTTTGTTACCGACAAAATGGGTACTCAGCTAACGCTTAAAGCACCTAATGCAAAAGCACGTAAAATTGGTGATGATGCATCATTAAACGAACGTGTTCAGCACATGCTTGAAACAGAAGTAAACCCACAACTAGCTAACCATGGCGGCCAAGTAAGCCTAGTAGAGATTACAGCTGCTGGCGTTGCAGTACTTCAGTTTGGTGGCGGTTGTAATGGGTGTTCTATGATCGATGTAACGTTAAAAGAAGGCATCGAAAAAGAAATGATTGCTAAGTTTGACGAGATCACAGGTGTTGCAGATATTACTGATCACGAAGCTGGCGAGCACTCTTACTATTAAGCCAAGTAAATGCTAAAGCCTCTTATATACCGCTTAGGGAGCAACCCTAAGCTGAGTTTAAAGCGGTTTTTTCGCGGCGTAGCACTGTTTGTGCTAGCCGTGATTTTTATTTTTGCGGGTTACTATAGTCATTACAGTTTGCAAATTATTGGCGTTTTAATTTTAATACCTGCGCTATTTTTTGCTTTTTGGGGCTACAGTGGCATTTTTGCCAATCGCTTTTCGCAAGTAATAAAAGAAATAGGGCCCAAACATCACGATCCTGATCTGTGGAAATAAGCCTTAATCTAGCAGCTGATTATTAGCTTTAAGCGTTTGATATTTTATTATTAATGTAACTCCACGCATTAGCATAAAGCAGCTCATCGCAAGCCATAGCCCATTATTTTGCCAATCATTAAATACCCAAAATACACCAAAAAACCCAATAGCTGCCGATAGCAACATACTATTTCGCATATCTTTAGCGCGCGTTAAACCAACAAATACACCATCAAATAAAAAGCAGCTCATTGCTAATAATGGCAAAGCAATTACCCATGGTAAATATTGCGTAGCCTCATTAATAACCTCAGGTACGTTGGTTAATAGCGTAATTATATAAGCGCCAAACACAGCAAAAAACACGCTATAAATCACGCCAAATAATATTCCCCAAAATACACTTATTTTTACCCACAGCTGTATTTTACTTACACTTTGCTGACCTTTAGCTTGGCCTACTTTAGCCTCACTTGCGTAAGCTATGCCATCCAGAGCAAAGCTGACTAACATTAAAAAGTTTAGTAATACTGCGTTCGCTGCAAGGGTTGTTTCGCCAATACGCGCGCCATAAAAAGTCATAAAGCTAAAACACAACTGAAGTATTAAAGAGCGAATGAAAATGTCGCGATTTAAACTCAATAACCCTGCCATTTTTTTAAAGCTAAACCAGTGCGGAGTACTTAACACTACACCTTGTTTTTTTGCGAGTTTAGTCACTAAAAACAGCGCGAATACCAGCGCAGTATAATCAGCGATTAACGATGCCCATGCCGCGCCTGCTACAGCCCAATCTAAAAAAACAACAAAATAAATATCAAGCACAATATTTACACTATTTGTTACCAACAATAAGTAAAATGGCCCTCGTCCATAATGAACGCCTAACATCCAACCCAATAAAACCAAGTTACATAGTGCCGCTGGCGCGCTAAAAATTCGAATACTAAAATAAGTATAGGCCTCGCTTAGCACGGCATTATTAGCGTCTGATAAAAATGCTATTGCGTGTTTTATTAAAGGAGACATAGCAATAAGAAATAATGCCACTATGCTGGCAAGTAATAGGCTTCGTTTTAGTAAAGCAGCTAACTGGGTTAAGTCATTTTGGCCATAGGCTTGGGCAACCATGCCGGTTGTGCTCATTCTTAAAAAACCCGCGAGCCAAAATAAAATGGAGATAACAGCTGAGCCCAACGCAATACCAGCCAAATAATGAGCACTGCCTAAATGGCCAATGACCGCGGTATCAACTATTCCTAACAGTGGCACGGTGATATTTGATAATATCATTGGTCCTGCTAACAACAGCAAGCTTTTATGGTGTGCTTTATTATGTATAAGAAATTGTTTCATTTAGTTTTATTGACTCTTATTGGGTTATCTTTACGTGCTCATGCTGGTGTTATTTTACAGTACCACCATGTAAGTGAAACCCTGCCGGCGGTCACTAGTGTGAGCGAAGAAACGTTTACAGAGCATCTAAACTATTTAAAAAATAATGATTTTAATGTTATTGCCTTAAATGAACTACTTGATGCTTTAAAACAAGGCCATACCTTACCTGATAAAACCGTCGCCATCACGTTTGATGATGGTTACAACAATAATTATGATCAAGCTGCTCCAATACTCGAAAAGTTTGGCTATCCATACACAATTTTTGTTAACCCTAAGCTCATAGACGAAGGTAAACGCTATGTGATGGGTTGGGATAAACTTAAAGAACTGAGTAAAAAAGGCGCACTTATAAGTAACCACACCGCACAGCATGACTATTTACATCTAAAACTTGACGGTGAAACTAACACGCAATGGAAAAAACGTATCACCCAAGATATTGTTCATTCACAACAACGTATAAAAGAAGAGATAGGCCACAACTATAAATATTTAGCTTACCCCTACGGAGAGTTTGATAACGAGTTACAAGCTTTAGTGACAGAGCTTGGCTATATAGGCATTGGCCAGCATTCTGGTGCTCTAAATAAACACACTAACTTTAGTCGATTACCTCGCTTTCCTGCATCTGGCGTTTATAGCGACATAAAAACACTGGCAACCAAATTAAATTCTCAGGCATTTAATATTACTCAATTAAGCTATGAAAATAGCGTAACAACCCAAAACCCACCTGCGTTAACTATTAGGTTTCAAGTTGATGATTTTAACAAGTCACAACTGGCTTGTTATGTGTCGGGGATTGGCAAAGCAAACTTGAACTGGGTGACTGATAATACGGTAGAGGTAACATCACCTAAAAAACTGAACAAAGGCCGTTCACGCTTTAATTGTACAGCGCCTTCAATTAAAAAACCGAACAGCTATTATTGGTTTTCTCAGCCTTGGGTTATTCAATAACTTTGAGCTTTCTATTTATTTAGTTAGGTTTAACTGCTTGGCTTAATAATCGCTCAGCCATTTTATCAAGTGCAGCCACTTCATTGGCTGCATTTAAATCAATGGCGGCTTTAGGCATTCCCCACACAACTGATGAGTATTCATCTTGCGCTAACGTGTATGCACCGTTTTGCTTCAGTGCTAACAGTCCTTTAGCCCCATCAGCGCCCATACCTGTAAGTATTGCTGCCACTATATTTTTTGATCCACAATTTACAAGCGAATCAAATAGTACGTCAACGGCTGGTTTATGCCGATTTACAGGCTCACCATCGTCGAGCTGGCAATACAAAGCAATTCCTCGCTTTTTTACGCTTAAATGAAGCCCGCCGGGGGCAATATAAGCCCAACCTGGGCTTAGCTTGTCGCCATGTTGTGCCTCTTTCACATTAATTAAGCATGTTCTATCCATACGCTCAGCAAACGAGGCACTAAATACGGGAGGAATATGCTGAGTAATTACAATAGGAGGGCAATTAACTGGCATTTTTATTAGTACTTCTTTTATTGCCTCGGTACCCCCGGTAGATGCACCAATTGCAATCACTTTATTTAATAAAAATTCAGTCTCTGAACTTATAGGTTTTGTATCGGGTGGCGCTTTTTTAAAGCTGCGGATTCGTGCACCTGCGGCTATTCTTACCTTTTGTTGAACCAGTGACGCGTAATGACTCAGCTGGGCTCTTACGTTATTTGTTGGCTTAGCAATAAAATCCACAGCACCTAGCTCTAACGCCTCTAATGTAATGGGCGACCCCTTCTGCGTAAGCGTAGAAATCATAACCACGGGCATAGGCCTTAGGCGCATTAGGTTTTTTAAAAAGCTAATCCCATCCATTTTTGGCATTTCTACGTCTAAGGTAAGTACATCGGGATTAAGCTTTTTGATCATTTCGCGTGCTTGGTATGGATCTTCAGCACAGCCCACTACGTTAATGTCGTTAGCTTGTTGCAGTATTTCTGTAAGCAACCCTCTAATTAAAGGGGAGTCATCGATTATTAATACATTTATCATAGCGACTCCTAAAACAACTCTATATTCGATACCACTTCTTGCTTTTTAAGGTTTTGCAAGTAACGTACTTCGCGCTTTTCAATGGTATCGTTATGTAATTTTTTAAGTTTTTTCATATACACTTTACCCGTTTGTGGATGAAAAAATATTTTTCTAGGCCACGGGCCACCCATATCATGGGCCACTAAATTTAACGCTTCTTCTTTAACATAGGCGGTAGCAAAACTAATATTACCCAGCCCAATATCTGTCATTGCACTAATTATTTTTCCGCCACCAAATAGCTTAATTTTTAAATTATGACGAGACGCACCGTTTTTTAATACTTCATTAATTAGGTATTCCATAGCCCAATTACCATAACGGCAGTTTAAGCCGTGTGCACTTTTAAGCTCTACGCCTTTTTGTATCGGCAGCATAAAATGATTCATCCCGCCAATACCTAACACTTCATCGTAAACACAGGCCGCAATACATGAGCCAAGTACCGTTGAAATCAATTCATTATTTTTAGATACATAAAACTCCCCTGGAAGCACTTTGGCAACAACATGATTTCTTCCTGAATCCCAGTAACGCTTAATGTGTTCAAAACTGGGTAAAACACTTCTAAATTCAGCCTGCATGTGCTCTCAATTGATACATAGTTTTTCCTAAATTTTTATAATTTGAGTGCTCTTTACCCATACTCTCTGAGTGACCTAAAAATAAGTAACCGTGATCGCTTAGAATATTTGCATAGCGTTTAAATAAATGATCTTTCGTTTCTTTATCAAAATAAATAACCACGTTGCGGCATAAAATAAGATCAAACGGCCCTTTCATTGGCCAGTCTTGCAATAGGTTTAAGCGCTTAAAAGAAATACGCTCACGCAGCGTGTCTTTCACTTTATAGTGTTCGCCATCTTTACTTTTTAAAAACCAACGCTTTAGATGAGTGGCATCTAAGCCATTTACGTTTGCCGCGGTATACACACCTTTTTGCGCTTTTTCTAACACGTTAGAATCTAAATCGGTGGCTAAAATTTTTACATCCCAATTACTTGGAAATGCATTATTTAGCGTCATTGCTAAGCTGTAGGGCTCTTCTCCTGTTGAGCAGCCTGCAGACCATATTCTGACCCGCTTGGTGTCTTTGTTCGCCTTTATTAAGTTAGGTATAAGCTCAGATTTAATAAATTCAAAATGATGAACTTCACGAAAAAAAGACGTTAAATTAGTGGTAATTGCATTTATAAACGCATCAAACTCTTGGTCTTTATGCGTATCTAAGTAGGCTAAGTAGGCTTTAAAGTCGTTTAATTTTAGCGCTCTTATCCGCCTTGCTAAACGTGAGTACACCATTTCACGTTTATGATCGCCTAATACAATACCGCAAGCGTTGTAAACTAAATTGGCAATGTCTTTAAAATCGCGATCGGTACACAGAAACTCTTTCATTAGCAGCTCTCATACATAGTAGTGAGTGTGGCCTTATTGAGCGCTTTTCCAATAAGGCCTGTAATCAAATAATTAAAATTCTTCCCACTCGTCTGCCGAATCAATAAAATTATCGCCTCTTGGCTTGCTTTGTACTGCGTTACTTTGTGATTTGTGAGCTAAACTTGGGGTATTCATCGTGGGTGACATAATAGCCATGTCTTGCTGACCCAGTGAAAAGAAATTAAGGAGTCTGCGCATTTCATTTGCTTGCTCAGCCATTGATTCACCTGCAGCCGATGCTTCTTCAACTAAGGCTGCGTTTTGCTGGGTCATTTCATCCATTTGAGATATAGCTTTATTTACTTGCTCTATACCTGCACTTTGCTCTTCAGATGCCTCTGTAATATCTGAAATCATTTGCGTCACTTTTTGTACCGACACCACAATTTCTTTAAGCGTTGCACCTGATTCATTAACAAGCTGAGAGCCATCTGCTACTTTACCTACACTATCTCTTATCAGCTCTTTAATTTCTTTAGCGGCCCCTGCTGAGCGCTGAGCTAAATTACGCACTTCACCTGCAACAACCGCAAAGCCACGCCCTTGCTCTCCCGCTCTAGCTGCTTCAACGGCCGCATTAAGTGCAAGCAAGTTAGTTTGAAATGCAATTTCGTCAATCACACCAATGATGTCAGCAATCTTTTTACTCGATTCATTAATTGCCGACATACTCGTCACAGCACGATTAACCACTTCACCACCTTGAATCGCTTTATCGCATGTTTCTTCTGCGAGTGTATTTGCCACTTTAGCATTGTCTGCATTCTGACGGACTGTACTCGTCATTTCTTCCATACTTGAGGCGGTTTCTTCCAATGATGATGCTTGCTCTTCCGTGCGCTGACTTAAATCTGCGTTCCCCTGAGAAATTTCTTCTGCGCCACTGGCCACTAAGGTTGCTGATGAACTTATACGATTAATAACCTCCGTTAATTTATCTGCCGTGGTGTTTGCGTCGCGTTTTAATTTATCAAACGAGCCTTTGTATTCTTTTTCAATTCGCTTAGATAAGTCACCGGTTGCCAAGGCATCTAGCATATTGCCAGTATCTGCGACCGCATCGTCAACAATTTTAACTAAACTGTTTAACCCTTGTGCCAAGCGTAAAAAGAACCCCTCTTTACCCTCTTCCATTACACGCGTATCAAGGTCTCCCTCTCCTGCAGCACTCACTAATTGCGCTATTTCTCTTTCTATTGCAACCTCTGCGGTTCTATCTTCCCACTCTACAACGGTGCCAATTCTCTCTTGCTCTGGGGTTATTATTGGGTTTGCAACCAAACCAAATGTGCGTCCACCAACCTTTATTTGCGTGCTGTAAGTATCTTTTAACGTTGCTAATAAGTTTTGTTGGTGCGCTGGGTTTTTATGAAATACATCAATATTTTGATTAAGTAGATTTTTGCTATCAAAATTAGGTAAGTCTTTTCGAAGGTCACTTTCAGCAATACGCATCATATTTCTAACAGCTTTATTCATGTACACAATGACATTTGCTGAATCTGCAATCATGGTATTAGTCGCGACAGTATCAAGTGCTTGACGCACACGAAGGTTTTCTTGTGCTATGGCACGCTCTGCGTCAGCTTTAGCAACCTTTTCAGTAATATCGTCCCACTCAACAATGGTACCGAGTTTCTTTCCTTCTTGGCTGTACCATGGCGTCGCTATTAATGTAAAAATAAGCCCCGCTAAACGCAGCTCTGCTTTATAAGGCTTATCTAAATTTTTTAATAAATCTCGTTGGTGTGACGGCTTCTTATGAAAATCATCGACACAAGTACCTATTAAATTATCAACAGAAAATTGTGGCAATACGGTTTGTAGGTCTTTTTCACGCGCTTTTAACATGTCTTGCACGCGCTCGTTTACGAATACAATATTAAGGTCTTGGTCTGCAATCATTACATTTGCTTGGCATACTTTTAAGGCGCTGGCTAAGTCTGCAGTTTTACGCGAAGATTTTTCTAACTCTTTTTGAGCTGTTATATCGGATGCGTATTTAATTACTTTAAATGGCTTGCCATTCATATCATAGATTGGGTTATAAGAGGCCTG
>NZ_PNDV01000044.1:0-19222 GCF_005930865.1 Pseudoalteromonas sp. S554
TCGGTCAATTAAATCTAGCCATTGTTGTGTTCGATTGGTTTGCATAACTCACTCCTGTTATTAAAAAGAAATGAGCTTAGCGAATATAAAATAAATGTTTAGGTGTGGTTTAGCCGACGGTTACCCCTAAATTAATTCGCGACTTTAAGCTATTTACACTTATTGATAACGCGAGCGCTCCGCATTTAGAAATAGGCGCAATTCACAACGACAATGGATATAAAGCGGTAAGGGAAGCGCTTTCGGCTCAATATAACTTAAGTAATCATGAACCTAACATACAAGTGTACGATGTTGATATCAGAGGGGATAGAGCGCTTACGCTTAGGTATGTGCCGCACAATAATATACCTTTAGCAAATACACATGAGGAAGTACTTAAGCATCTTTATAGATTATGGGGGTTTAAAGTAAAACTTGAACAAGTAGATAATAATGAAAAAATAACGACTATCGGACAATGCCCTAAAGATGACTCTCGACATACAACCGAGTGATTAAACTCAGAGCGGCAGACTAAAAATAATTAATAAAAAATGACGGTTAAGCGTCATTTTTTATATCGGCATAGGCAGTTACTTTATTTCGTCCATTCTTTTTAGATTGATACATAGCTTTATCTGCAGCTTCTATCCAGCGCTCATGGTCTTTAAACTCATTACTAAAACAGGCAAAACCAATACTCACTGTTACTTTAACTTCAAGTTGTTTATACATAACAGGACTTTGCTCAATTAATACCCTTAAGCGTTCAGCAAAAATTTCAGCCCCCTTTTCATCGGTATCTAATAAAGTAACTACAAACTCCTCACCACCGTACCTTCCTGCGATGTCCGTTTCGCGTAGTGTCGTTTTTAAAAGTTTTGACAAGTGGCGTAGTGCTTCATCACCACACGTGTGGCCATATTCATCATTTACGACTTTAAATCGATCGATATCAAACATCAGCAATGCACTAGAACCGCCATTGCGCTTAGTACGCAAAAACTCTTGCTTGAGCGTACTCTCCCAATGACCACGGTTATACAATTGAGTGAGGCTATCTGTTTGGCTTACTTGCTCTAGGCGGGCATTTAAATCCTCTAATTCTTTTTTATTTACCGCAATATCAGTTACATCATATAAGATAATACATATATGACTGACTTCTGCACGAATATTAGTTAAAGGTATAAAAGTTGCATTTTGATACATATACTCGGCTTTACCAGTGATAGGACGGTAATTTTTAAACCTAAATATATAAGGTTGCTGTTCCCATATTGTGAATGAGCGATTTTTTAAAACAAATACGGATTCAGATTTACTTCTAAACCATTTTTCGTCTATTGCAGGAAACAAATCAAATAAATCTTTATGCTTTACCGCACTTGGTAATAAGCCGGAATGGTTTTCCATGAACCCATTCCAAACACACACTCGGTAATCTCTATCAAGTACAACAAGACCCACATCAACGGTATTAAACATATCCATTAACCAATGGATCTCATTCATATCTAAATCAGCAGCCATAACTTAATCTTCTAATAGGTAAGCAACTTTGTATTTCAAAGTTTTTAGTGAGTCTTCGGTAAATAACAACATTAAATCACAGTTTATGTTGTGATTTTCAATGCCATAGCTAATTTCAATTGCAAGAGTGCGTTGCCAACGAGACTTGTTTGCTTTTACCAGTTCAGACACATCTCTATGCTGACCTAACACAATTGGGTGTCCTTGGCTGAATGACATGTCGAGCTGCTTAGAAAGACCCGTAAGAATTGCACCAATAAGGATATTACTAATATCCATTAGTAGCTCAAGCTCAACGTTATCGGTGAGTACACCGTCATAATTCATTAAAGACGCAATTTCTTTAAAACTAGAATCGTTGAGTAATAATAATGCTTCGCCAGATACACCACCACCTATAAAGCCCTGGCACACACCAGAAGTAGACGCATTATTATCTATGGAGCGAAGTGCCATATCTAGCTCACTCACCTCGAGAATATTTACATTAGGGATTGGTAATTCGACAAATACATTGAGTAACCTTGCTAGTAAGTCACCAGCCTGCCCCATTGCGACATTCGTCAGTTCTTGGTAGATGTCTCGAACGTCAGGGTCAACTTGCTCACCTAATGCATGGGACAAGCGTTCACGCATAGCTTTGTCTTTAATTCCATGATGCTCTATTATTTCGGCAAGCTTTTCTGGTGAGCAGGGTTTTTGAATAAAATCGATAGCGCCTAAATCAAGCACTCGTTGGTGGGCATTAGGTTGTATGTCGCCAGATACCACAACAGTAAGCACATTTAAGCCTAACTCTTTCATTGCCATCAACACTTCATACCCGTCCATTTCAGGCATGTTTAAATCAAGGAATAGAATTTCTGGTTCAACCGCTTTTATTTGCTTTATGCAATCAACACCGTTAATTGCAAACTCAACCTTTATGTCCCAGTCTTCCGGCAATGAGCGAGCTAACTGGCGCCTCGCTAATTTGGAATCATCACATACTAATACTGATGTTGGCATACTATCTCTCTATTTTTAAACCAAGTATTAACATCACAAAATGATAGTGGCTTTTATTTTTATTATTTAAGATATTTTTTGTAACTATATGTTAATCAAAGTTTCAGCGGTTTACAATTTATAAATCTCATAACTAATTCTTATCAAGCAAGAACGCATAATCGCTTGGTTACTCATACGCAGTATAATACACTGTCGCTTATTGCGTTAATTTAAAAGGAAATACCTTATGTATCGTACGTTCGCGTTTGTACTGAGTGCATTTTGCTCCGTTGCTATGGCAGCCGATTATCCAGAAAACACGCTTGATGCAGGAAAAGTGTCAGTACAGGGCAAACCAATTACTTTAATGGGCGAAGGTGTCTCAGTAGGTGAAAGTGCGCCTGACTTTAAAGTAGTTGATGGTAACTTTACGCCTGTAACGCTCAAAAACTACAAAGGGCAAGCATTACTAATAAGCGTAGTACCAAGTTTAGATACCGGTGTGTGTAGTTTACAAACTAAGCACTTTAACGAAAAAGTGGCGCTAGAATTTCCAAGTATTGAAATATTGACTGTAAGCGCTGATTTACCGTTTGCCCAAAAACGATTTTGTAAAGCAGAGAACATAGATAAAGTCATCACATTATCTGATTCGGTATGGCGTGATTTTGGCCAAAAATATGGTGTGATTATAAAAGATATGGGGCTTCTAACGCGCTCTATTTTTATACTCGATAAGAGCCACAAAGTGATTTATAAGCAATTAGTGAGTAACCTCTCTACCGAGCCAGAATATGACAGCGTAATAGAAAAGCTTAAAACCTTATAGGTCTTTCTGTAAAACAAAAAAACCGCCAGCTGGCGGTTTTTTTGTGCGCTTTAAATTAACCTAAAAGCTCACCTAACTGTGCACTTACAACTTCTACGGCTTGTGTACCGTCAAGTTTATGGTACTGCGTGTTGCCTGCAGCGGCTTCAGCTTGGTAGTAATCAACCAACGGCATAGTTTGCTCATGGTAAATACCTAGACGTTTACGCACAGTCTCTTCTGTGTCGTCAGCGCGCACAATTAACTCTTCACCTGTTTCATCGTCTTTACCTTCCACTTTTGGAGGATTGTAAACAACATGGTAAACACGACCCGAGCCAGGATGAACACGACGTCCGCCCATACGCTCTACAATTACTTCATCAGCAACATCAAATTCAATAACGTGATCAACTACTACGCCATTTTCTTTCATTGCATCTGCTTGTGGAATGGTACGTGGAAAGCCATCTAGTAAAAAACCTTTTTCGCAATCAGCTTTAGCAATACGCTCTTTAACTAAACCAATAATGATATCGTCAGAAATTAGCTGACCTGCGTCCATTACTTTTTTTGCTTCTAAGCCAAGTGGAGTGCCTTCTTTAATTGCAGCACGTAGCATATCGCCAGTCGAAATTTGTGGAATACCGTACTTGTCCATTAAAAACTGAGCTTGAGTACCTTTACCTGCACCCGGCGCGCCCAAAAGAATAATGCGCATATCATTGTCCCCTAGTATGAGAGTTTATTTTTAAAGCCTGAATTCTTCCATAAGCGCCGCTGATACTCAAGCAACTTATACTAATTGCCTAGTTTATAGCGCATAAAAAAAGGAAGCCTAGGCTTCCTTATTTAATATGTACAATATTTGTACTTTTAATAACTTAATATAAATTTATTTGCTTAGCTCTAACATTAATTTATTTAGGCGTGTAACAAACCCTGTTGGGTCTTTTAATGTTCCGCGCTCTGCAAGTAATGCTTGGTCTAATAGGACATGTGACCATTGTGCAAATTTATCTTCATCTTGTTCGTCATTTAAATGTTTCACAAGTTGATGCTCTGGGTTTAGCTCAAACACAGGCTTAGCCTCTGGCGCCGCTTGACCAACAGACTCCATTAGCTTTTGCATTTGCGAGCTCATGTCGTTGTCATCACTTACAACACATGCTGGAGAGTCAGTTAAACGGTGTGTGAAACGCACTTCTTTAACATCTTCTCCTAAGGCTGTTTTAATGCGCTCTACTAAGCCGGCCATCTCTTTTTCAGACTCTTCTTGCGCTTTCTTTGTCTCTTCATCATCAAGCTTGCCTAGGTCTAAGTCACCACGTGTGATTGACTGAAGTGGCTTATCTGCAAACTCAGTTAGGTGGCTCATCATCCACTCGTCAACACGGTCGCTTAGTAATAATACCTCAATGCCTTTTTTGCGGAAAATCTCTAAATGCGGCGAGTTTTTAGCAGCGGTAAAGGTATCGGCTACCACGTAATATATTTTATCTTGCCCTTCGTTCATGCGCTCAACATATTGCTCAAGCGACACATCTTGCGTCTGTGAATCTGTATGAGTAGAAGAAAAACGAAGTAACTTGCAAATCGCTTCTTTATTTGCAGCGTCTTCCGCTGGGCCTTCTTTCATCACCTGACCAAACTCATTCCAAAATACTTGGTAATCGTCAGCTTTGTTTTTAGCCATACGCTCAAGCATTTTAATGATACGCGAGGTACACCCTTTACGAATCGCTTGGGTTACTTTGTTATCTTGTAAAATTTCACGCGATACATTTAATGGTAAATCGTTTGAATCTAATAAACCCTTAACAAAACGTAAGTAGCTTGGCATAAACTGCTCAGCATCATCCATTACAAACACACGTTGAACGTATAGTTTTAAACCACTTTGACGCTCACGGTTCCATAAATCGAAAGGTGCCTTTTTAGGGATATATAAAAGGCTAGTGTACTCAGTTTTACCTTCAACTTTATTATGTGCCCAGCTTAGCGGATCTTCCCAGTCATGGCTCACATGCTTGTAAAACTCTTTGTATTCTTCATCAGAAAGCTCTGATTTATCACGCGTCCACAATGCCGTGGCGCGGTTAATGCTTTCCCACTCACCCGGTACTGCTGGAATCTTTTCGCCATCTTCGCCTTCAGATTCTGGTACTTCTGCTTTGTACATTTGAACAGGCGTAGAAATATGATCTGAGTATTTAGTCACAATGCTACGTAAACGGAATTCGTCTGCAAATTCTTTTTCGTCTTCGCGAAGGTGTAAAGTAATTTCGGTACCACGGCCTTCTTTTTCAATTTCTTGCAGCGTGTACTCGCCTTCACCTTTAGACTCCCACTCATAAGCAGTTGTTTCACCCGCTTTACGTGTGCGAACAGTCACTAAATCAGCAACAATAAATGCAGAGTAAAAACCAACACCAAACTGACCAATAAGTTGTGAATCTTTGCTCTGATCGCCCGTTAAGTTTTTGAAAAACTCAGCAGTGCCCGATTTTGCAATAGTGCCTAAAGAGTTAATCACTTCTTCACGCGTCATACCGATGCCGTTATCTGAAATAGTAACGGTATTGGCCTCTTTATCTGCGCTGATACGAACGCGAAGGTCTGCATCACCTTGGTAAAGATCACCATTTGAAAGCGCTAAAAAACGTAGCTTGTCGGCTGCATCTGATGCGTTTGATACAAGCTCACGTAAAAAAATCTCTTTGTTTGAATAAAGAGAATGAATCATTAAGTTTAATAGCTTGCCCGTATCAGAGCCAAACTGATGTTTTGTAATGTTTTTTTCTTCTGCCATGATAGTGCCTTTTTGTATTTTGGTACACACTTTGGTACTCGTTACGATTTTACATGAAATGTTAATTAACTAACATGGACTAGAATATTGTGATTTGAGGTGAGTAATTCAAGTGTTTTACTTCAAATTTCTCGTAGACTTAAGGCTTGACCTAATATAGCTTATTTACGCGATATTAATAAAGGCAATTTTAAGATGCACATATTATTAATGCTATTAGGTTTGATCATAGGTTTGTCACTCGGCACCAATGTAACTTGGTTAATCGGTTTTCCTGTGATGTTGCTTAGTCTGCTTTTTTTAAATGTGGGAACTGCGGCCTGGCGTGAAAGACAAGAAGCCTTCGCATTGTTTTTTGGCTTATGCTGTGGCGCACTTATCTTTGTCTCTAATTTAATATGGTAGGTTGATTGATCCGATACTCTGTTAAAAGCCCTCTTTATTGAGGGCTTTTTATTTCTACCACTCCCCTAAATTCAACGTTACATAAGCTTTGTGATAAATGGCGTTTATTTTGCGCTGAATATCGTCCAGCTTTTCGCGCTTTTGTTTGCCATCTAATTTGTCATTATCATTTATCGCTTTTTGCATTTTTCGCAACTTGGAGATCATGCGCTGAACTTTAGCCAGTGTTGCTTTAGAACGTAACTTTTTACCATCTTTTTCTATAAGCTCTTTTTGTCTTGCAGTGTCGCCCAATTCCATTGCGCGTTTATAACTTCCGTAAGCTTGGTTTGCTGCGTCCAGGGCTTCATAAAAATCAGTTGCAAACTTGGTGTTGGTTTTTGGTCCACTCCCTTGATAAAACGCTTTGATTACAGGGTAGCGACTAACCGGTGTATCTGGCGACTCTTTACCCATAATCTGACGAGCCACAATGTCACTTGCGCCCAATACGTAACCACCAATTGTACCAGTGTAGCCTTTGATTAAGTGCTCTACCTTCTTAGGTGAAACGCCAAGCTGCTGAGCAATCGCTTTGGCCGTGTCGCTTGTATAAGCGTTGTAACGGTCCTCTGCTTGCTTGTTCTGATCGGCCATCCCTTCAATTGGCGAGCCTTTAAAGAATGATTTATTTATCATAACTTCCGCTGCAGGCAAGACCATTTGAGGTATTGGGTTTAACGCCATTGTATTGAATACGGCATTAGCAACCGACTTCCCTAAATCCTTATCTGTTTGCGTTCCCGTTCCGTAATGAAAAAGTCGCTCTGGTAGCGTGCCGAAAATAATACCAAGCTCAAACGGTTTAGGTATTCTTATATGCTCGCCATCAGCAAAGAAATGCCAATTCATATCCTTATCCCAATCAGGCAATTGCTGGTATTCTTCATCGTCATCATTAGCCCAAGCCAGGGCCATGCTAATTCCTGCGACTTTAATGCCTTTCATTGCTAGATTCGCACTTAGTACGCGCAATGCTCTATCGTCATTGCTTGCTTTAGCTGCTCTAACAAGCTTGCTCATACCTTGCAGGCGCGCGTTAAAGAATGGGAGCATATCAATCATTGTGCCGATTAGTGCAAAGTTACCTTTTAAGCTGTAGTCCATTAAATCCTTTGCTTCATAAGCTGCTTGGCGCTTGCTCTTTCCTGCTGCTATAGCCGCCTCATAGGTGCTTAATCGGTTAGCATTTTCAACTTTGTCACTAATGCCGCGATACTTCTCTAATAAAGTAGCGCCACTGGTAACAATGGTCGCCATGTACCCCTCAACTTCATTGCTACTCAAGCCTTTGGATCTAAGAGCTCGGCGCATTTGCTGTGCGCCGGCCTCTGGATCGGCACCATGAATGTAACCACCCTGGAACGCTGCGCCACTGAATATCAAATCTCGGTAGGCTTCATCCTCTTTAAATGCTTTTTTAAGTCCTTTTACGCTATCAGAGCCAAATGTAAAACCATCCTTATTGATCATCCAGGCATGGGCCGCATCACGTACAAAGTTTTTAAATATAAAATCTGGCGACAGTGTTATGCCTGCAGTTAAAAAGCGTTTAGCGCTTCGTCCTATTTTGTTGAAAAGGCTTCGACTACCAATGTCATTAACTTGAATTAGCGCTCTTAGTAAAGCCGGGTCACTCACAACATAGGCTTGAGGCTTGCCGTTAACCATCACTTTAACTTTGCCAAGTTTATTTAAGTCTTGCTGGCTTAAGCTTGCAATATCTTCACTTGTTTCAGATTTTAAATAATCAGTGCCATCAAGGTTATTAACAACCTCTTGCATAGCCTTGTTTTTCAATGACGCATCAATTAGCGTGCTTTGTCGTCCAATAATATTCTCTAGTAAGTCTTTGGTTGATTGCACGCCACCTTTAAGGGATTTGATTTGCGCTGACTGGCCCGCAATACCTTTGCGCGTGTGCGGCTCGACAATCATGCGCTTTATGTCGTCCATTTCTGGATCTGTTTCACCCATATCACGGAAAAATGGCACGTAGTATTCTTCATCAAATGCGGACCGTTGAGCTTCACTTAACAAGCCTGCTTGCTGTGCCATATCAAGAATAGCTGAATTAACCTTGTTGTATTCTAAGCGCGTTTGCTCGAATAGGCGCTCTTTACCATTGGCAAGTGCTTTAAGTTCAGCAATATCACTATCGGTTAAGTTGTTTTCTCTGCCCTGGGCTTTTAACTGTTCAGCCCTGTGCGCGCCCATCCATGCAAGCCAGTTGTTAAGATCATCACCAACCATGCCAAACACTTCGAGTAAACCTTTAGTGTCCGCTTTACGTTGTACTATTCCATTACGCCACTGCGGTGCACCGTAGTTAAATACACCGTGTAGAACATCGGCCAAACCTGACGCAAGGCGTGCACTAACATAGCCTTGTCTATTTGGGTCTGTTACGCCGGCTGCTATTTCTGCGTTTTTAATGCCTGATAAGCCATCAAATATCCCTTCGTTTAATCGGTTCCAAAATGGCGAGCTCTTTAATGTATCAACTGTTTTGTTAACTTTGTCTTTAGCCATATCTGAAAACGTTTTTGCTGCTTGTTCTTCAAGGCCAAGCTTTTGTTTTGCTGTCCGGGTATCTTCTTCGGTGGTCCGGCTAAACTTAAATGGCTCTGTACTTCCTGATAGTTTATGAGCTTCATAATCGCTAATACCATCCCTCTCAAGATAACCGATAATGTCATCTTTAAGTTGAGGCGATAAATCAGAGAAGTCGCTGCTGTAAAAGTTATTTGATTTAGCGTCAAGCTCTGCTGAGACAGGGCTTATATCCCTAACCGTTAAGCCATTTTTAACAACTTGTTTTTCAAGTGGTGAATAGTCTGCCGTTAATGATTTTATAGACCTCTTAGCTGTAAAAGAGTCCGTACCCTCCCAAAACCCGTTAGGATCAAGTTGATTTAAAACAGACTCAATATCTGACTGCCCAAAGTTATCTATATTATTTACAACCCACTCTATAGGCTTTTTGACTTTATTAATGTTGATAGGCTTATCAATCTCGCCGTTAAAGCTGGCATTTTTACCAGTTGTTCTACTAAGTTTCTTACCTGATTGACTGTAGGCTAAGTTGCTTTCCTTTTGACTTACAGGATCACGCTGCGCCTTGAAACCTTTCACTATACTTTCAAGCATATCACGCATCGCTGTCAACTCGTCATCTTCACGATAAACGATACCAAGCTTATCTAGCTGCTTACGAATAAAGCGTTTAAGCGCCTGCCACCAGTATTTAACCTCGCCCTTGCTTGGTTCGTTTTCAACAAAGCGTGCAAAAATTTCTTCCGCTTTTACATTGTCGTCCATATCCCAATAGTCGTTATTGGCATCTTTCCAGTATTTCTCAAATGCCTTGCGGCCTTTGGTCTTTTTAATGCGATCAATAAACGCTTGTTTTGCTTCTTTACCAATAACGGTATCAAGTCCACCATGCGCGATAGTTTCATGTGCTAGCGTTTGCTTTAAGTCTGTTACGCTATCAATGTTTTCAGCAATAACATAAACAGTATTGGACATTTCGCTATAGGCACCCTTAACAGTTGCGCCGTCCAAGCTCATGCGCCATAGCTTTTCTGCGGTGGCGGTATCTTCTAGTATATTAACAGTGATGCCGTTGGCGCCGTTCAAGCCTTTGATAAAATTGTTAGCTATCTCTTGAGCTTTATCTGCTTTTACGCCTTGCGATTTTTTATTTGATTTTGACTTTGAAAATAAACGTATTCCTTCATTTGTATTTTCACTTTCAATTGTGTCGAACAAGGTTTGGTAAGCAGGATTTATTTTTTCTTGCTCAGCTTTGTTTGGGTATGGATAGGTACTATTTGATTCTAAACCTAGCGATTCCGCAGCAGTCCACGCTTCATCAAGCACTACATTTGCAAGGTAGTCGTTAGTTATGCCTTGCTGTTTTAATTTATCTATAATGTAAGTTTCAAATGATCGCGCTGTCATTTCGATAGTCGTTGCCCAATAAGCTTTAGAGCGCCTGGTGTCTAATTGCTTTGAGCGCTCAGGCAATCCGCTTTGCACGATGGCATTTCTTACATGTTTAAAAGCGTTTGCCATTTCAGGGCGTATTTCATCTGTGGATAGTGTGTATGGCGACTCCGTTATAAACTCTGTGTTAGGCCTTTGCTTACCAAAGTAGTTATCCAGTGCGTGCCACCATTCGTGCGCTAGAGAACCTGCACCGGCTTTTTTAGTAAGGTTAATAACAACGCTGTTTGGTTCGTAATGTGCAGCTGCAGGATTTTTTCCACCTTTACCTCGCGCACCAAATGCGAGCCCTAGCTTACCGTTTAAACTTAATGCTTTTGGTGGTAAGTCTAATGCTTCAGCTAAATCCATTAATCCATCGTAAGCTTGGTTTAGATTCTTTTGGCGCTTAGCTTGTTCTACCCAATTACCAAACTCTACACCTCTAAAGCCAAACGTTTCACCAAACGTATCAGGCGTTACATTTTCAGCATAGCGTTCTGGTCCTATGCGTTCAGCATTAACCGGCTTACGCATACTAGGTGTTTCTTTTATTTTCTGTAGCGTTTGCTCGACTTCTTCGCGATTATTTTTAAGGTGATCTCTGGCTGCACCTAAATCATCAAATGACTTTATTTTTAAAACACCGCCTGCACCTTTCCAGCCAAGGTAAATATCTTTAGTGTATCGATCACGGTAAACACTTATTTTGCTTTTCTTGCCACTTGTCGCATTAGCGTTGTCAGCCTGTTCGGCTTTGATTACTTTAGTTAGCAGTGCCTGTACGTTACTTAACGTTTCGCTAGCGCCATCATAAACAGGACGCCCATTTCGCTCTATAAAGTAAAACACCTTACTAGGCGAGTATGTTTTACCGCCAAATACAGAGAAACTGCCAGAATTTATACGGTAGCCAGAAACGGTTTTTAATGTTTCAGTGTCGGCCTTTGCAATAGAGGGGATCGCGTCAACAATTGCCGATAAGTTTGAGCTGTGATTACGCATTCTTTGCATAACACTTGCTATATCACGCTCACCGCTCATTAAGTCTGATGCAAACGATTTTAGGGTATTAACTTTTTCAGCCCATCTTGCAACCTTACGAGCAACTCGTGGCTTTGACGGTATTTCGCTTCTCATTGCAGCAATTAGCGCTACTGACTCCGCACTAACTCCTTTTTCTACAAGCTCTTTGTAGTTAGGCTCAGGCCATGCCTTGCTTAATGGTAGCTCAGTCGTGCTTTGCTGATCTTGTATTGCCTCACTAAAACCGCCCCATGCATCTTTACGTGCGCCGCCAAGCTTTTCACCAAAGTCATCAATGCTTTCTTGCTTGAGCGTTGCTTGATTGGCTACTGATTGCTGCTCGTTAGTTTCAGGCTCTTGTGCTTTTGGCTCGTCAGTTTTTGTTCTGCCTGAGCTGTTAGGCTTTTCCGTATCGTTAGTTTGTGTTGCGCTTTGCTCTTGTGGCTTTTCAGTTGGCTGATCATCTAGTCCCAATTCTTTACGCAGTTCACTGTACGCTTGGCGATTAATGCTTTCTGGCGTATCGCTATTAAACTCTTGATACGTTTCAAACGACGATTCAGCTAGGGCTTTATCAATGGCTGGTTCATAACCTTCTTCTATTTTAGCCATGGCAACATCAAAGCCTGGCGAGCCCTTTTTTAGCCCTTGCTCTTTCACTTGGCTCTGTAGCCATTTGCGTTTAGTTGTTTTTAGTATTGGAGGGAGTTCGTTTGTTTGTTCAGTGGTTGCCGGCTCTTGTTCAATTAATTTACCAGTTTCGGCAGTTTCAACGGCTTTTTGTTCAGATTGTTTACCATTATCACCATTTAATTTACCAGTTGTGGAAACTTCTTCATTACCAGTGACAGTTAGTTTGCCAGCATCGTCCTGCGTTTCAGTACTGGGCATTTCTTTGGCTAATGGCACTAGTTGTTCAATTGGCGCATTTAAGCGGATCACTTTTACTGGTTCGCCTTTTTCACGGGCGGCTAACCATTGGTGATGACCGTCTAAAACATAGTTATCATTCGATACTAATATAGAGCGGTTACCGCCCTCAAACTCCATCGCTTTTTTGACCTTGGCGGGTGAAAATTCTTGCTGTGTTGGTCTTAACGATTGCGCTGGTACTTCATCTTTTTCACTGGCTATGTCACGCGCTTTCATAAAGTTAACCATGGCGCCGCGGTTTTCTGCTTTAATTTGCGGCATTTCTGAGCGCGGTATATTTTTAGTTTCGCTTTGCTGGCTAAACGCAGTCCATTCACCATCGATGGGGTCGCCCGCTAAGTTAGCGGTTGGTTGTGTGTTTGTTTCATCAATAGTTTCATTGCTTTGCGTTATGGTGCCCTCATCTGTGAGGGTAGCATCTGCTTGCTGTTTGTCCGCACTTATATCCGGAGCTGTATTAGGTGCGGTACTTGCATCGCTTTTGACGGTCCAGCCAAAACCATTATCAAAACTAACTGCTTTAGTTTTTTTGCCTGCTCTGCGTGCTGCTCGCGCTTCTTTACTCAGTAGCGCATCGCGTTTGGTTTTAAATGCTTCACCATTTTTAGCCACGTTAACGCCGCTTTCATTGCCTGCAAAAACAATATCTTTTTGTGGCAATAAATTTTGCGCGTCTTTACCGGCTTGCTTTATTTGCTCTGCTGCGCGCTGCTGTGGCCGGCCATCTTCACCAAAAATAATATCCTTTTGTTCAATGCCCTGTGGCTGCGCTTCTAAATCAGCTTGTGCACGCTCGCGCATTTCACGGTTTTGGGTTTGCTCTGTCGTTGGGAGCTTGCCTTGCGCTGGTACTGTTTGGCCTTCTATTGGGGCATTGTCTATGCCTTGCGCGTTTTGCGTATCTGGACCTAATAGCTCGCCTTCGTGCTGGTACTTCATAGGGCTAAAGCGATCATCTGGCGTTGGTGACTTATTAAATGCGGCCGCTTTTACTCGCTCGTCTACAGTAGGCGCGTTGTTGCCAGCATCTAAGTCTTTTAGCGACTGTTGTGCCGGACTTGTAAGCATATCACCGTACTGGCCTGCCGCTTTTGCTGTCTGATCAAAGCCTGCTTGCCTTGCGGCTGTTGGCGCATCGTAGTTAACATCATCATTTTTAAATGCAGGCGTTTCTACATCTTCTGGTATGGTTTGCGCTGCTTCTGCTTCTGCTTCTGCTTCTGCATCCGTTTCTGGCGCTATTTCCGGCTCTGCTGCGGCTGCAAATACGGGGTCATCAACACCAAATTTTTCTTTCATTGTACGGGCAACAATTGCTGACGCTTCAACCTCTGTAAAACCTTGCTTAATGGCTGAGTCGTATTGCTGCTTTTTAACTGTTTCAATGGCTTCTTCTGGCGTTGCGCCTGCTTCTACAAGCTGATCAACACCTTCCTTAACGGCTTCTGCTGATTTTTGTTGGTATCCCATAACCTTTTGCGCCGTTTCTGAGCCGGTACGCATAACGCCACCAACCAAAACGCCACCAACAAACGCCTCGTCTAAGCCTTCAAATTCATCAATGCTTTTGCCTGCGCCCCATTGCGCTAGTGCTTCTTGCCCTGTCTCAGTTAAACCCTCTGCGCCTGCGCCTTTCAGTATGCGCTTAGCAAAGGTTGGATCGCGTACCGCTTCGACCAGCTCACCACGGCCCATGCGTTTAGCCGTTTCGACTACGCCATCTTTTAAAATGTCTTTACCAAGTTGGCCCATGCTAACTTTGATACCTAAACGCTCAAGTAACATTTGCCCGGCACCGGACGCAACCGCTTTAACTTCGTCTTTTTCACCTTCGGGTTGTTTCTCGTAAGCTTCGTTAGCTAAGCCGCCTGCCATACCAAACGCACCAACACCGGTAGCCGCACCCGCCATGTAGGGCAGTGAGCCCGCAACTAGTTCGCCTGTGTAGCTACCTAAATCGCTGAGGCTTTCAATGTCCTTATATGATTTTACTGTCGGCTCGTATGCCTTTTGTTCTTCAACATTTCGTTCAATGCCTTCTTGAGCCCACTGCGATAACGCTCCGCCTTGACCTATTGCACGACCTATAGCACCCGTTTGTTCTTCCTCTGGCACTCCAACGTCAGTAAAGCCCTTAACGGCTCGGTACCCAATCTCTTGTAACTTATCAACACCTGCCCCTAGTGCTGCAGACATACCTCCTTCAGCTTCTGGCTTTGCAAAGGGATCGATAAATTCAATTTCTTTATTAGTAAATGGGTCTAATATTTTATTGGCCATTTGATAAGTACCCTTGTTGGATAGCTATTTGCGTAGCTTGTTGTTCAGTAAGATTTTTGTTGACTTCCATAAATTTATTGATAACACCGCTTGCATCGACACCATCTATCTTGCTTATATATTTAGCTTTATTTTTTCCATTTCCTGCCTCTGGCGGTTCTTCTATGGCTTTTTTGCCATATATCTCACCTAGCTTATTCTTGCGCTGCTCAAATTGGCTCCTAACTGCCGCTATCGCTTCCTTTTTATCCGCTTCTTCACTTGAGTCTTTTTCAGGTTTTCCATAGTTGTATTCTATTTCAGCAAGTGCACTCGATTCGTCCTCGATTATTTTTACCCTTGCCTTTCGGTACTCGGACTCTTGAGGGGCTTCTTTTTGCTGTGCGCTTCTTCTTCCAAAGTTTGCAGCAACTTCGTTCCCCATTTTGTCCCAGTATTCAGGGCGCTCTATCATGTCCGCCATCATTGCGCGCGTTTTGATGGTGCTAACCAACTCTTTAGGCGTATAGGTCATTACCGGGTCGTCACCTTCAGACGTTCGCCCCTTAGTCATTGGCTTGATTTCTTTTGCGCCATTTTCATAGGTAACTTGTAACGCCAGGGCTACGCTTCCATCTTCACGTTCAGCCGGCACAAAGCCAGCAAAATCCACGCTCGCAATTTTTGATTTGACGGTCTCGTTATACTGCCCAACGGATGAATTTATCTTGTCTTTAAATACACCGTTAAATAATTTAATTGTTTCAGGCGAGTTAGCTTCGGCCATATTTCCGCTTTTAATAACGGTATCAAGCTTTGTGCTTAATCCCTTTACCGCTTCACGATATTCAGGCTTCATGTAAGTACGCGGGTCCATGCCCTTATTGCGTGAAAGTACATCGTTTAAATCTTCGGGTACTTGGCCTGTTTCTCTGAATGACTGCCACGCTACAGGTATTGCCTGCTGATCTTTCTGCCACTGCGCTTGTTGTGTTTGATAATTTTGCTGCCACTCCCTTTGCTGCTTGTTTGCTTCTAGCGTTTCGTTGCGGTATTTGCTGGCTGATTCCGCTTGGCTTTCACGCCATTTAACATCGCTTTCGCGGTTGCTTCTTCGTTCTTCATCGAGCTTTGATTGACGTTCTAAACCATCTTGGTAGCGTTGATCGTTTCGCTTATCCATATCAGCAAGGCGAGCTTTATTGTCCTTGCGTGCTTGATAGCGTTCCATCATTTCAAAGCCCTTTAACGCCCCGTCTAAAAATGCGCCTGCCATACATTACCCCTTAAAGTGAACCCGCAACAAAACCAACCGCAGCACCAATAGCTGTTCCCCAGCCAGGCATAATCATTGTCCCAATCATTGCGCCTGAACCAGCGCCGCTAAGTTGTGCGCTTTTCTGCTGCTGGTCTAAGTTTTCGTTAGTCATTTCGCGGTTTTGTTCCATATCTGACAATGTTTTTAGTGAGCCCAAAGCTTTATTTTTCGTGCTTTGGCCCGCTTGCATAATTGAATAAGCCATTATTTACCACCTATATCGGCTAGGGATTTAGGCGCGCCGCCTTGCCCGGTTAAAATTTGATTTTGCAAATCGTCTACAGACTCGCGCGTTTCGTTATTTACAGACGCGGTTGTTAGCCCTTTTAATAGGCCGGTATTTGCTTTGCTTTGCTTTGTGTCGTCTGGTGTTAACCCGTAACGGCCCAGGCGTTGAGATTCAGACACCTTGGATTGTGCAAAGGATGTAGATATATTCTGCTCATTGCGGGCCATTTGCTCGTTAAGTAGCTTGTCGCTTGTTGCTAGGCCAAACAATTCCTCTTGTACGGGTAAAAATCGGTTCTTATAATCTTCAAATTGCTGGCGTGTTAAATCAGCAAGTGCGTTTTGGTACTTATCAACTCTGATCTCTGAGTTATCAATACCGTAAATGTCATATTCAAAATCATCACTCATAATCTTCTCCTATGTAGCCAACCCATCACCATAAGCGTTTGGATTGCCCGCTATAACATTATCCATATCAGCCAGGCTTTTTGTGTCTGGTAAGTTTTTGTAGTAACTACCGGCTGCGCCCGCTATTGCGCCCGCTGCGCCTAAAACAGAATCCGTTTGTTGTCTGCTATTGCTTGCATCATTAAACGCCTTACGCTGTGAACTGGTGGCTATATCGCTAAGTGTTGCGGTAGCCTCTTGAGACTGCCCTTGCCCCATTGCCATTACATTGCTCATTTTGCCAATAAAGCGCTCTTGGCCGGCCACTTGTGATCGTGACTTAGCATCACTGGTAACAGACGCTTCGGTGTCAGACATATCGCTAACAGCATCTTTAAACTTCCCACTGTTAGGGTTTATACCGCTTGCCTTCATGTTTGAAAGTCCGCCCTCGCTGGCTTCTGAAAACGACTTTTTATAGCCAAGATTGGTATTCTCGGATATATCATCATAAACACTTTCGTCATTGGCCTGCTTAGCATCTTCAATAACCTGATTTTCAAATGGAACAATGTTCTCTTGGTAGTAGCCCCATTCCTCGGCATATACCTTTGCTAGCTCTTTTTCATATTCGGTTTCTTTAACGTCAGTAGAACCGCCCATGCTTAACCTCTAATATAATTGCGCCATACTTTTAGACCTTTACGCTCACAAGCGAGCCGCCACCCATGACGGGGAGCTGCTTTATTAAAGCCCTTTCTAGCTGTTAAAAATTCGATGAATGAAGCATTGCCACGCTTAGCAAGCTCAATAATGTGTGGTTGATAGCGGATCATTGCGTTCCCGCCATGGCAAGACGCGACAGTGATCTCAATATATGTTTGGTTTTCAATGTGGCGGGGCCACAAAATAAAGAAACCATCAGGCACCAAAAACAAAAAAGCCCACTCATTTGAGCAGGCTTCGTTTAATTTTTGGTATAGGTGTGGGTCGTTTGCAATATTACCTATTCGAGTTATTGGCTCTTTAAGCCGGTCACGGTGTTTGAACCATGACACGCATTGCAAGTCAGACTTATCCATTATGTAGAAATACTAACCTATATTGGGGGGTTTATCCATTATGAAATTGTAGATCCGTCCTTGAATGCCGAACATATTGCTGTGCCTGTTATGTACGTACCATTGGACCCGCTATCAAACTTAACTGTGAATGTTCTTGATGTGTTTGCCGGCAAGGACGCAACAAAAGAGGGTAAAATAGAAGTTGAAATAGTATCGCCCCTCCCGTTCCATGTTTGCGTATCTAGCGCTATAGATGAGCCGCTTCGATAAAGTGACACCTCTACATTGAATGTTGATGAGGCGCTGTACCCTTGCCCGCTAGCTTGAACCCCTGAGATCACAATGTTCCTAGCAAAAGGAAGCGCCGACACAGTGAAGGACACAATACTTTTATCGGCACTTGTACTGTATACAATATCGATTTTTTTTGCCATCGCATCATATACATCACCTTCAAGATTTTGCGCATATACCGTACCGTAAAAGCTCGCATTTTGGCCGAACAATTGGTTGATATACGCCTGATCTATTTGCGCGCTACCAATGGCACCGTTGGCAATATACGTAGTCACATTCGAGCTCAATATTTTACTAAGTCCTGCAAATGGACCAAGAGAAGGCTTGCCGGTTACATCGTCATAGGCAATTGAGTTTAAGTAAGCTAGGTTGCCAAAATTTGGCTTTCCTGTGACTTCATTAAACGAAAGTGAACTCTTAGTTGCAAAACTTCCAAGCCCTGTAATTTTCGATGAAGGTATTGCGCCGGTTGATGACATAACAATGTTGCCGCTACTGTCTTTAATGGTTACAGACTCTAGCGTTGCGCTTTTTGCGAGCATGTTGCCGTTCGGATCAATCGAAAAGTTATTACTTCTTGCGCCGTTGCTTGGGTTATAGTTTATAGAAGGTGATGTAAAGCGAGATCCAACTATTACCCTGTTAGCAAGCAAGTCGTCAGTCACCAGGCTTTTAATAAATGCCTCGTCAATAATTGCAGTATTTATAACCGTTTTACCATCTGAGACAGCAAAAACAGGCGTTAAGTTGGTAGGATCTTGATCCGTTATAATTGAGAACTTAGCACCTTTAACCGCAAATATAGGGTCCACCCCATCATTCACTAGGCCAACACTAGATTGCAGGCCGTTAACGCTAGTCTTAACGCCCCATAAAGCAGAGAATACACCTTCGTTAGTCGCAACTGTTTGGCCTAGCACCTGTAAAGATGCGCCTAAACTATTGCCTTGCTCGTCCTCAATCTCGGATTTTAATAGCTGATTAGATACCGTTATAGCCTGCCCGACTTCGGCAGAGGTTAAGTAATCTGATTGCAGCGTAGATTCAACGCCCTCAATTTCTGAGCTTAACTGAGTTTGAGCGATTGATATTGCTTGGTTTACTTCAACGGTTGTTAAGTAATTAACATGCAAATCTGCGCCAACACT
>NZ_PNDV01000045.1:0-37868 GCF_005930865.1 Pseudoalteromonas sp. S554
CAAGTGTATTAGGGAATGTCGAACGTCGAACTAACTTACGATTATATTAGCTATTATTTAACCCAAATCTGCAAACCGGGTTGCCAAATCGATGATTTACTGCCTTGGAATATCAAAAGCTAGGTGTAGATTGCCGGACGCTTACACAACTAATGTTTCAATATTTAAGTTATTGTAAGGTGAAACTAAATCGTTGAGCCAGAGTTCGCGGTCTTTTAAAACTGCTTCGCGCATCGCTTCACGCTCATCGCCTGAAAGCATCGTTGTCATTTCATAAGAGAAGTCATAGACCGTCATGAATGCTGTAATTGTTGCGCCAGATTTTTTTGCCAGTTCGACTGAGCGCGCTAAACCATGTTGATCGTCTTTGGTAGGGTCAATAACCGCGAGAATGCGTTTAATTGTGTTCATGTGCTACTCCATTTATCTAACTGGTGTACTTTTAGTGTAACTCAAATACAAAACAGTTAAAGGCTTAGCACATAAATTGTTGTTCTATATCAATGTATACCTATTTAACAATGGCTGCTGCTTTAGCGAGTGCATCATTATCTAAAATAGTAATAAACTTGCCTTCTACTTTAATTAAATCGGCTTTTTGAAAGCGACTTAATAAACGGCTAATGGTTTCTACTGTAAGGCCTAAGTAATTACCTATTTCACCACGGGTCATAGTAAACCTAAACTCTTTACGCGAAAAACCACGCTCACCAAATCGCTCAGACAAGTTATAAATAAAACTAGCTAGGCGTTCTTCTGCCGATTTTTTGTTAAGCAGTAAAAGCATTTCTTGATCGTAGGTAATTTCACTGCTCATTAAACGCATTATTTGCTGGCGTAGTTTAGGCAATTTACCTGCAAGCTCGTCAAGAGTGTCGAAGGGAATTTCGCAAATCATTGAGGTTTCTAGGGCTTGAGAAAAGCTCTGATGCGCCATTTTACTAATGGCATCAAAACCAACTAAATCGCCTGCTAAATGAAAGCCAGTAATTTGTTCATCACCTTGCTCAGACAAGGTGTATGATTTAAATGAGCCGGAGCGTACAGCATAAATCGCTTTTAATGGTGCACCCGATTCAAATAAATAGTCACCTTTGTGTAATGGTTTTTTTCGCTCAATAATTTCGTCAAGCTTATCCATTTCTTGGCCATTTAACGAAAACGGCAAACACAACTGGCTTATGCTGCAGTTATTACAGCTAATAGCACAATTACCTTTAGCGCGACTTTGAGTGAAATCCATAATTTTATCCGTTTTAGTTTTTACATACAGGGGCAAATAAACCTGAAAAGGTTAATACATATTAACATTAATGTACTAACTTGTCGGTTGCAATAATCAATAAGTAGATACCATACCAAACTATAACACTGCCTAATACTATTCGGGTCCAAGGATGATTTATTATACTATTGAGTTTTTGCGCAGTGATCCCTACTGTGATCATGGCAGGAAATGTACCTAGTGCAAAACATAGCATAACTATTGCGCCATCAAATGCTGTGGGGCTCGTCATTGCCCAGGTTAGCGCTGAATAAACCAAACCGCACGGAAGCCAGCCCCATAAAGCCCCGTAGCCTATGGCTTTTACTGTTGAGTCAACCGGCATTAAATATTTGTTAAGCTTAACAATATGCTGCCAAATAAGTGTTTTACCCACTTTTTCAAGCCATTGAAGTGTAGGTCCTAAGCGCATTATGTAAACGCCTACTAACAGCATGAAAATTGCTGCAATAAATGAAAGCGTTATAGAGAATGATGTGTTTTGTTTAGCAAATTGGCTGCTTATACCCGCAACGAGTGAGCCTGCAAGCATGTAACTTATTGCTCGCCCTATATTATAAGCAAATGAATAGGTAAGTGTTTTACGTTTGTCGCTGGCTAATTGTAAAGAGCTGGCAATCCCTCCACACATTGCTATGCAGTGGCCGCTGCCAATCAAACCCATTAAAAATGCGCTAATGTATAAAGGGTCAATCATTACTTTTATTATGCTGCTCTTTGTCATCTTCAAACAAAATACTGTGGCCTTGTTTGTTCAAATCAGAAAACTGCTCGCTTTTTACCGCCCAAAAAAATACACCAATGGCAATAAGCACAAACAATATGGCAATGGGGATCAAAATATAAATTATGCTCATAACTTTAATAGCCTTAGTGAATTACAAATCACAATAATTGAGCTGGCAGACATGCCAATAACGGCCATCCATGGAGCAACTAACCCGAGTGCTGCAAGCGGTAATATTGAACCATTATATAATAAAGACAATGTTAGGTTTTGTTTAATAATACGCCGAGTCTGTTTAGCTATATTGAGTAAGTGATCAATAGACGCTAAATCGCTATTTAGCAGTACAACATCGGCGCTGTTTTTTGATATATCAGCGCCAGTTTCCATTGCAATAGACAAATGGGCACTTGCAAATACAGGGCTATCGTTGATGCCATCACCCACCATAGCGACCACCTCATTTTGAGATGAAAATGCCTCTACGGCTGTTTGTTTATCCTGTGGTGAGCAACCAGATTGCACGCTGTCTAAGTTCAATTGTTTAGCTACTTTTTTTCCCGCATCTGACGCATCGCCAGTAAGCATGTGGCAAG
Organism: Pseudoalteromonas sp. S554; assembly: GCF_005930865.1. Taxonomy (NCBI): domain Bacteria; kingdom Pseudomonadati; phylum Pseudomonadota; class Gammaproteobacteria; order Alteromonadales; family Pseudoalteromonadaceae; genus Pseudoalteromonas; species Pseudoalteromonas sp. S554. Next base: position 2,609 of record NZ_PNDV01000045.1, read on the forward strand.
TTAATTGCTGCGCATGTAACGATTTAATTAAACTTTGAGCATCGTGCTTTACTTTATCGACAAAATAAAAACGTGCCACAACGTGTTTGTTTATATACAAACTGGCCTGCGCGTTTGTTTTTTTACTGTCAAACCAACCACTTTTACCTATAGCGTAGTGGGTGGTTTCATCTTGTGCACTAATCCCTAAACCTGCGTGCACTTCAATGTTATGAAGACTATGCTTTGCTGGAGTGTAGCCGTCAAATGCACTTGCAATCGGGTGCTCAGAAAAGCGCTCCAGCATTGCAGCAATAGCCATTACATCATCTTTTGAGTAGCTGTTGTCGATAATATCTACTTCATCAAGGCTAAATTTACCTTGTGTGAGTGTGCCTGTTTTATCAAACGCAAATAAAGTTAGTTTTGAAAGGGTTTCAAGTACATGGGCTTGTTTAATTAAAATCCCCTTTTTGGTTAGGCTGGCAATTGCACAGGTTAGGGCTGTCGGTATTGCTAGGCTTAAAGCGCAAGGGCAGGTTGCGACTAATACTGAAATAGTAATCCAAAAAGCATGCTCGGGATCAATTTGATACCAACCAATGGCGGTCAACGAGGCAAATACCAATAAGCAAGCTACAAACCCTTGTGCTACTTTATCGGTTATTTCGACCAGCTTAGGCCGTTTTGTAAGCGCATTGTGTTGCAGACGAATAATTTGATTTAAAAGGGTGTTTTGGCCTATTTTATTTATTTTAATTTCAATAACACCATCGTGGTTTACACAGCCGGCATACACATTATGGCCTATGAACTTGTTAACCGGTTGGTGCTCGCCGGTCATCATTGATTCATCAACGGTCGTTTTACCTTTAATGAGTTCGCCGTCGGCGGGAATGGTTTCACCTGCTTTAATAAGCACAACATCATTAAGTTTAAGCTTTTTAGCCGCAATAATTAGCTCTTCACCACTATCTGTAAGTGTGCGAGCCGTTAATGGTAGTAACTTTTGAAGGTTTGCTGTGTATTCACTCGCTTTTAAACGCGCTCTAAATTCTAAATATTTACCTAATAATAATAAAAAGGTAAACATGCAAATAGATTCAAAATATACCTCACCAACTTGCATAACTGTTGCATAACAACTGGCTCCGTAGGCGCCAAAAATTGCTAAAGAAACAGGTAAATCCATATTAAGCTGTTTAGCTTTTAAGCCGTTAATTGCGTTGGTTAAGAAGGGCAGCGCACTATACAAAATAACAGGAGAAGCTAATACAAGGCTTATCCATCTAAAGTACTGTTCAAAGTTACTATCCATACCTGAAAACATGCCAAAATACATGGCAAATGCAAACATCATTACTTGCATTGTCATTAGGCCTGCCACACCCAAGCGGCGAATGTATGCTTTTGCAGTTTGTTGTTTTTGTTGTGCTTCGGTATCGGCCTGAAATGGATATGCTTTGTAGCCTATTTTAGCCAAGGCGGTAATAACATCACTCAGGGGTGTCGCTGTTTTGTCCCATTGGATCATTGCACGGTTAGTTGAGGTATTTACATCTACCCGTTTTACAGTGTTTAAACTCAATAATTGCTTTTCTATAAGCCACGCACATGCGGCGCACGTAATGCCTTCAACACTCAGTAATACCTCTGAAATATTGTTGCTTGTGGCTATAAATTCATCTTGAATATCTTCGTTGTCGTAACTTTTAATAAACGCCAATTGCTCAGGAACAAGTTGCTCTACTTTACCCGCACTGACTGTGCGGTATTTGTAGTAATCAGTCATTCCTTGCTCAACAATATTTTGCGCTACGGCCTGGCAGCCAATGCAACACATTGGCTGAGGGGTATCGTCTATTGTTACTGTGGCGCTAAATCCCTTTGGCACACTTTCAAGGCAATGAAAGCAAGAATTAGACATAATAATAACTACTTATAGTTTGGCGTAACTAAAACGGTTTCAACCGTAGGTAGGGTAATGTTTTCTTTTAGTTTCCATGTTTTATCGATAGGTTCAACAAAAATGGAATAGGCACCTTCAGTGTAATTTTCAAGAAGTGCGGTGAATTCTTTGTTTGCATTAGCTGTAAGTGTTGCTTCAAAGTCGTGTGCTTTGATTGTGCGGTGATAAAACGATACTTTTAAAGCTGATACATTACTGCTATCGCCTTTGGTAAATTTAAAACTCACTCGGTCGTTAGTTACGGCTAATTCACCATGTAAGTAAAGTGCTTTTGCTTTCTCGAACTTACTGAGCTCTAAATTAATTGCTTTACCTTTTTTATAGTAATCATCAACGACCATATCTGGGCCATTGCCAATTGCCGTTATTAGTAAAGTAATACAGCCAACAATAGCTGCTAGCGGGAAAAAAATTAAAAACCAAGGCCAAAAGTTTTTATACCACGGAGTAGGTTGCATAGTGACTCTAATATTAGTTTCGAAGAGGTTATTTTATAGTAATTGTACGTAAAAGACTAAAAAAAAGCCTCCAAGTGGAGGCTTTTTTGATCTGGATTAATCTATTGAATTTAATAAATTAATTTATAAACATTCTATTAACAGCGTGCTTATTTATCTTGTGATAAGTTGTAAACGTACGCAGTTAAAAGGTGGATTTTATCTTCACCTAAAATGTCTTTCCACGCTGGCATTACACCGGCACGACCGTTAAGCAATGTTTCTTCAACGGCACGTTGAGAACCACCATATAACCATATGTTGTCGGTTAAGTTTGGTGCGCCAAACGGTAGGTTATGAGCAACAGAGCCTTTGCCGTCTGCACCGTGACACGCTGCACACATAGCAAACTTAGCTGCACCAGCGGCTGCATCTTTTTGGTTTACTGTACGGCCAGAAAGGCTCAACACGTGTGCTGTCATTTCTTTTATACCTTGCTCACCTAATGCTGCACCCCAAGGAGGCATAGCTGCAATACGACCAATTAGGAGTGTTTCTCTAATTTTGTCTGGTGTGCCACCATATAACCAGTCTTTATCAGTTAGGTTAGGGAAGCCAATACCACCACGCGCGTCAGAGCCGTGACATTGTGCACAGTTTTGAGAGAATAAACGCTGACCAATTTCTAGCGCTAATTGACCATCTGTTTGCTCATGCTCTGTGCCATTTTCAAGAGCTAGCTGCTGCGCTGCATCACCATCAATTTTAGATTGAACTAAATCTAAAACAGGTACTTTTGCAAGTCGGTTAAAAATAGGACCAAAACGCTCTTCTGCTGCTTCATACTCTTTATCAAGTTTTACAAAACGGCCTTCTTCAGCTGCTAACTTAACGGCTTCTTTCGATTCCGCTAAAGAGGTAATACCCTGATTAGAGCTTGTCCATTTACCTAACCCTTCCCAGTTACCTAAACCTGGGTATGCTGCTAGGTAATAAACAGACCAAATAAACGTTGCGAAGAACATGTAAGTCCACCACTTAGGTAGTGGATTGTTCAGTTCGGTAATACCGTCATACTCATGCCCACAATCTTCACCTTCTTCAACACCAGCGTAGTTTTTTAAGTTCCACACTAATAGGCCAAAGATAATAAGTAAGCATGCTAGGGTTAAAACAATAACCCAAATACTCCAAAAGCTAGTCATTTTTCAGACTCCTTTTCCTCGTTAGAGAGTGTGTTGTTATGTTTTTTTTCATCTTCAAAAATGGCATTAGCAGCGTCGTCAAAACGATTTTTGGTACGCTTGCTGTATGCCCATACAACAATCACAATAAACAATACTAAAATTACCAGAGTTAAAATGCCTCTGTATGTTCCGTAATCCATAATAATTACTTCAAGTGCGTGCCAAGCTGTTGCAAATAAGCGATAAGGGCTTGCATTTCTGTTGCACCTTTACCGTCATTCATTGCATCAACTTTGGCAACGTCAGCTATTAGTTCTTCATCGCTACCGTAACCTAAACCCGGATGTTTTGGATTTTCTGGGTTAATAGCGAATGTATCACGGAAAATTTGTAGTTTTTTCAGAGTTAAGCTGGTATCAACTGTGTTCTCTGCTAACCAAGGGAAACCTGGCATATTAGACTCAGGAACCACATCACGCGGGTTCACTAAGTGAGCATAATGCCAATCGTCCGAGTAACGTTTACCAACACGAGCAAGGTCAGGTCCAGTACGTTTAGAACCCCATTGGAAAGGGTGATCCCATACTGACTCGCCTGCTACAGAGTAGTGGCCGTAACGTTCAACTTCGTCACGAAAAGGACGGATCATTTGTGAATGACAGTTATAACAACCTTCACGCACGTAAATATCGCGGCCTTCCATTTCTAACGCATTTAGAGGACGTAAGCCATCTACTGGTTTTGTTGTGTCGTCTTGGAACATAAGTGGAGTAATTTCAACTAATGCACCAAAGCTGATAGCAAAAACAGTCAGTATGGCCATAAGACCAACGTTTTTTTCTACTATTTCATGTTTGTTTTGTGAATTTTTATTGCTCATCATCTCACTCCGTTATGCTAATTGTGCTTGCGCGTCTAACTTCAGTGATTCTTTTTCAGCTGAAATTGTACGGAAAACGTTATAAGCCATAACTAACATACCTGTTACGATGAATACACCGCCAACAAAACGCATTATGTAGAAAGGATGTGATGCTTCTAAAGACTGAACAAAGCTATACATTAATGTACCGTCAGCATTTACTGCACGCCACATAAGACCTTGCATTACACCTGAAATCCACATTGCAACAATGTATAAAACAACACCAACAGTGTGTAACCAGAAGTGTGTGTTAACAAGCTTAATGCTGTACATACGACCTTGTGCAAATAGTGCAGGGATAAGGTGATAAATAGCACCAATAGAAATCATAGCTACCCAACCAAGTGCACCTGAGTGAACGTGGCCTACAGTCCAATCTGTGTAATGAGATAACGCGTTCACAGATTTAATTGCCATCATTGGGCCTTCAAACGTAGACATACCGTAGAAAGATAATGATACAACTAAGAAACGAAGTACTGGGTCAGTACGCAGTTTGTGCCACGCACCCGATAAGGTCATTATACCGTTTATCATACCGCCCCAAGATGGAACGAATAAGATAATTGACATAACCATACCTAAACTTTGCGTCCAATCTGGAAGTGCAGTGTAGTGAAGGTGATGAGGACCAGCCCAAATGTATAGTGATACAAGTGCCCAAAAGTGAACGACCGATAAACGGTAAGAGTATACAGGGCGACCTGCTTGTTTAGGTACAAAGTAGTACATCATACCTAAGAAACCAGCGGTTAATAAGAAACCTACAGCGTTATGACCGTACCACCATTGAACCATCGCATCTACTGCACCTGCGTAGATAGAGTATGATTTAGTTAACGATACAGGCACTGCCATGCTGTTCACAATGTGCAATACTGCAACAGTGATGATAAAGCCAGCATAGAACCAGTTAGCAACATAAATATGCGATACTTTACGTTTAATTAAAGTACCAAAAAATACAACTGCATAAATAATCCAAACAACAGCGATTAAAATATCGATTGGCCATTCTAGTTCAGCGTATTCTTTAGAGCTTGTAATACCTAATGGTAAGGTAATTACTGCTAATACGATAACTAGCTGCCAGCCCCAAAATGAAATTGCGGCAAGTTTGTCTGAGAAAAGGCGCGTTTGACAAGTGCGTTGTACGACGTAATAAGACGTCGCAAAAAGTGCACTTGTACCAAATGCGAAAATTACTGCGTTCGTGTGTAACGGACGTAGTCGAGAGTAAGTTAACCATGGTGTATCAAAGTTAAGTGCTGGCCAAGCTAATTGGGCAGCAATCAGAACCCCAATACTCATGCCAACGATGCCCCAAATCACTGTCATAATAGCGAATTGGCGTACAACTTTATAGTTATACTCAGTTTGTGATGCTACTGTTTGGCTCATTTTCTGGCTTCCGCTGCAATAAATGCGTTTAGAAATGAATTACCCACTTAAAAAGTGGGGCCTACTATTACTTCACAAGCATGTTACCTAAAACGTTCAAAGCATGAATGCTTCAGAAAACAAACTCGAGAAACCCTAATTTTTGCGAGGGAAATAATAAATTTTTTGGCCTAAAAAAGATAGGTCAATTACGTAATATTATGACATCAATCAAACTTTGTGGCTTTGTTGTCTATTTTTTGATTAGCTGAGTGCCTAAATTTGATTATTTAGTGGGCCATGCTTGTCATTTATAAGCTTGATTATTAGTATCTGCTTTTATTCGGAGCGAATTTTTATGAAAGCAACCCAATTATGTTATGTGTTTTTGCTACTTTTATTGTTGACCGCCTGTGATTTTGATAATCAAAAAGACGCAAGCATACATAAAAATTCAAACTGCGAACCTAACCAAGAATGTACCTTCCCAAATAAAGTGAAAGTGTGGCTCAGTGATCAATCTCTTTCACCTGAAACACCTTTTACAATTTTCAGCAAATTACCCAACAATACAAAAATCAGCAAAGCAAAATTAAAAGGCATAACTATGTACATGGGATTTATCCCGCAGAAGTTTGTACAGCGAGGGGATTTGTGGCAAAGCGAAACCATGGTTGGCATTTGCTCAGAAAACAATATGCTTTGGACCCTTGAATTAACTGTTTTAAATACAATCACTTCAACCGAAGATACCCTTAACTATTACTTTTATGTTACCTACTAACGAACTTTAATAATATTACGAATTAACCAGTTAACCGATCACGTTTTATCCCAAATTTGTTGTTTACCTAAGCTTATAAACTTTTCTTTTTGATAGGTTCAAACTTGAACCTGTAATGCCAATGCGCAGCAAAACGTAATTAATTAAATGCACTAACCCTTTAGTCATTAGTGCTAAAATTTCAAAAAATACATCTAAAACAAATTTTTTAATTAGTCCTGTCAAAAGTGCGTAGTCACAACGTTAAGCTTTCTTAAATGCCGTATTTATTCCAGCCAGCTAATTTGATTTATAACCATAGTTAATATCAAAATCTCACGTTATTCATATAGTGTAGACCAAATTATGAGCAGTTATGCCCACGCAAAATAAGCGAACTTATTATTCACTATGAAGCAAAAGCTTTTCTTATGAGTTAGCAACTTTCAGGTGCTTTTACCTTTTTAATAATGGGGTGTGATTAAGTTGTTAATACCTGAATTATTGCTAAACAACGGGTGTAATTACATTTGATTACAAAGTAGAGGTGTTTGATTTCATCTGTACTTTAATTGTATAAAAATTATTTTAACTTATTAATTTTAAATTGTATTTTTATATTAACAATGAAACAAGTAGTAACCTTTGTACCTTTTTTAGGTTGGTCTTTTTTGTCTTTGTCAAAAACCACTCAAGCGTTAAGTTTTCGTTCAGTTAAGTGCGCTTAAGTTGCCTGCCGACTCATTCTTCTTATAACAAATGAGTTTTACCAATCTTGGTAAATTCCAACAAGTAGGATTCTTTCATGACTAAATCGACTCTTGGTCTAGCTGTTGTAGCAGCCATCCCAATGTTTTCAAGTGTACATGTACTAGCAGCAGACGAAGCTGCAAATTCAATCGAAAAAATTCAGGTCACGGGTTCACGTATCAACCGTACTGATATGGAAACAGCCAGTCCAATTACCGTTATTGGCGATGACTTTATTGCAAAAAGTGGTTTCACTTCTGTTGCCGATATTCTCTCAACTCAGCCATCTGCTGCGGGTATAAGCCTTGGTGCTTCAAGTAATAATGGTTCAGGTGGTTCTGCAACTGTTAACTTACGTGGCATGGGGTCACAACGTACCCTAGTGTTATTAAATGGTCGTCGTATGGTTTCTTCTGGTACCGGTGCAGACTCTTCAGTTGATTTAAATACCATTCCTGTTGCAATGATCAAATCAATTGAAATCTTAAAGGATGGTGCATCAGCGGTGTATGGATCTGATGCAATTGCTGGTGTTGTTAACATTATCACTAAAAAAGATTTTGAAGGTACTGAGCTTAATGTTGAAGGAAGTCGCACAACTAAGGGTGATGGTAACAACTACGGTATTAGCTTATTGCATGGCATGCAGGTTGCCGATGGTAACTTAGTTGTTGGTGCACAGTTTTCAAGCCGTGGCGAGGTGATTCAATCAGATCGTAGCTTTGTGCCTGCAGGGCAGTCTTCGTTTATTCCACAAGGTACGCTAGGCGGTAAAACATACGAAGGTAATGGTGTATTTGCCGATAGAACAACGTCGTACGACTTTACTACATCGAGTTATGCACAAACACCAAACGATCTGTACAGTTTATTTACAAGCTTTGATAAAGAGCTAGACGCTGATACCACATTCAATGTTGACCTAATGTATACACGTCGTGATTCATCACAACAATTGGCACCTCAACCAGCCAGTGTAGATTTACTGACAGCAAACCTTGATAACGAATACACCAATGCGTTTATTGTCGACGGTGAGCTTACCGATTCGCTAGAGTATCGCAGAAGAATGGTTGATGCTGGGCCGCGAATATACGAGCAAACAACAGACACATACCGTGCATCAGTGGCATTACAAGGTGTCTTAGATAACGATGCAAGCTGGGATGTAAGTGCTACATACGGCAGAAACGATTCTAAAGATAAAGTACAAAACTCTATTAATGCAAGCCAAGTAGAGCAAAGTATTTACGCAAACCAAGCAATTTGGTTTAGTGGTGATGCACTTAGCCGTGACTTTTTAACTGCTAACGATTCTATTTACACTGAAAGCAATGAAGGTGGTAATGAGCAATTTATCCTATCAGCAGGTTATAGCGCTCTAACCGATAACGATATTGGTTACGCAATCGGTATAGAGAACCGTTTTGAAAGTGGTTTTTACACACCCGATTTAATTACACAATTGGGCCAAAGTACAGCAGCACAGCAAGATCCTACTGAAGGTGACTATTCGGTACAGTCCATCTACTTTGAAACATCGATGCCGGTATTAGAAGTCGTGACACTTGAAGGGGCTGCACGTTACGATAATTACTCTACGTTTGGTGGTGAAACAACCTGGAAACTGGGTGCTACATGGGATGTAACAGATTCATTTATGGTTCGTTCTGTACTAGCTACCGGCTTTAGAGCGCCAAATGTTGCTGAACTATTTGGTGGCAACTCGGGCTCTTACGATTACTTAGCCGATCCATGGGGTAACGAGCAAGACGCACAAATCTTGGTAAATTACACCAGTGATGCAGACTTACAAGCAGAAGAAAGCCGTTCGTTTACATTTGGTATGGTGTGGGAAGTAGTTGACGGTTTATCTACAACACTTGACTACTGGAAGTTTGACATCACAAACGCCATCACGCGTTTAGATGTACAAAACGAAATGAACAACTGTTTTGCGGGCGACACGCAGTCGTGTGATTCGGTAAATATTACTCCAGCGGGTGATTTATCAAACTTAAGCTCAGCATTAACCAATGTTGGCTCTCAAAAAACGTCAGGTATTGATTGGAACATTGGTTATACCGCCGATAACTACCGTATTAACTTAGATACAACTTACTTGGTTGAATTTGAGCAAGATGATATTGATTATACGGGGACTATTGACGGTAACATTGGTGGCTACTCTAAAATCAAATCTAACTTATCTGTAAACTACGATTTGTCTGATGCGTTTAGTGTGCTTTATAACGCACGCTTTATTCGTGGCATGAGTGGCGACTACTACGGCGAGTCGTTCAGCACAGATAATATTATTTATCACGATATTTCAATGACGTACAACCTAAATGAGTCACTAAAAGTGACAGGTGGTATGAATAATATTTTTGATAAAGAGCCAGAAGAAGTACTAGGCGGAAATGACATGGGCACCGTACCTGAGATTTACGACGTAATTGGTTCACGAGTATTCGCAAGTATTAACTATAAGTTTTAACTGCAAACAAATACTTTAACTAGAGTTTAAGTTACATATTTAAGCGAGTAAGGCTCCGTGTTTACGGGGCCTTTTTTATTGAACAAATTACTGGAGGCAAGTAAACTAAAACGAATAGAAAAAGGAGAGTTGATTGTTAAAACAAGACGAAAATTTATCTTTTGTCATTGAGCCCGAGTTAAATGCGCGTTCAGAGCAGCGTATTGATCTGTACTTTTCTATTCCTAACGAAATGGGAATAAACCCTAAAACACTGAGCGAAGAATCTTACTTCAACAATCAGTTTAAATCTCACTTAGCTTACAACGCTAACAATATTCACTTGCCATTAGTACGAAGCCGTTTTGTAAGTAAAAACAAAGGTGAACAGCAAGACTACAGGCAAAATCTAAACTTATTTTGTTACCAAGTGCGTTTAGCGCTCGATGCTGATATTAAGGATGCGCTTAAGTTAAGCGAGGCGGAAGAGTTTTATAATCGTGCAAATGAATTATTTGAGCAAAGTGAAGGCCTATTAAAAAAGCTACGCCGTTATACGCCCGATGATGAAAAGTTACTGCCGTTTTATACAAACGCAGATAACTATCTGAGTTGGCACGTTGAGCAATCATTTTTAAAATTACTAGATGAAGGCCCGCGCAGTAGCGATTTTGCTAAAGAGCGGAACGACCTTTTGCAATTTTGTAAAAGCGAAAACGTGTACAGAGCAGATAAAAACTATAACTCTGAAACCACCCTTCAAGACGCCAATCGAATCACAAATAAAATGCGTTTATTGCAACGTTTAATTGAGCATGGAGTAATACTTCAGCGCAATACTCGCTTTTTAAATAGTTACTTAAAGCGCTTAGTAAAGGGGACGGTAACGGCGGTTATTATGGCGTTTGTGATGCTGGTAATTCTTAATGCACGTTCCAGTTTTACAGAGGTAACAGCGACTCTTATTTTGATACTGGGTGTAATTTATGGTTTGCGTGAAATTTTTAAAGAAGATATCACCCGTGTAATTTGGCGCGCAATAGTTCAAGGGCGGCCAAAATGGCGATTTACCTTTAAAAATAGTATTACCAAAGACAAAATAGCCAGCCAGTTTATTTGGCTTGAGTACACGCGTTTTAAAAAAATACCGAAAGAAGTTCAAACCATTTTTTCAAAACGTCGCCAGCAAAACAAACAGGCTGCGCAATGGCTGCACTTTGCGAGTGAAACGCGCGTGTCGGCCAAAGAGTTTTTACCTGGATACGATACGTTGCAGCAAACACTGCAATTTAACCTAGCGCCATTTGCCCGTTATTTAAAACGTGGTGAAGGTAAGCTTTACCATTTAGATAGCAATAAAATATCAAAACAAGCCGTTGAGCGACGTTATCAATTAAATATGGTATTGGTGCACACAGAAGGTGATAAAACACTTTATCAGCGTTATAAAATTACCTTAAATCGCAGTAAAATAGTCAACATTGAGCTCATTTATTCTAAAAAATAAAAAAGGGGGGATAGACCACAGTCTATCCCCCTTATTTATACACGACTTTATTGAGTTAAGCCGTGCTTGCTGTATAAAGTCACTTTGTCTGAAACGAGTGTAATCTCTATATTTTTAGACTCGTCGCCCCAAACACAGTTAGTATGAAGTGTTTTTTCTACGCAGTTGTCAGCGCTACCTAATACAGCCTCTACTTCAGCTTTATCCATACCAATCTTAATTTTTTCGTAGTTTTCTACTGTTACTTTAGAGCATGCAGCCAGGCTTAGTGTAGCTGCAATAATTAGGAGTTTTTTCATTGTTGTATCCTATTAAGTATTAATGTTTAAATTTTCTAATTTGGACAATCATGCCCATGCGAGGGTGGTCAAAGTAATGAATTTCACCACTTATTACACGTTTAAATTGTGAAAACCGTGATGACTCTACATCACCACTTTGTAGTTTTTGGCTAATATCAAAATCTGCAGTGATAAATAAATAGTGACGCAAGTGAATTTTAAATAACCCTTCTAATTCCCATTTACTAGTTGATTCATCGGGGTCGTTAAATAAGCTAGGCTGGGGCTCTAGTAAACTAACAAAGTCTGGATTTGAATAGCGCGGCACATCAAAAACGCGTGTTTTGATTAGCTCACCGGCAAATAAGTGCATGCTTGGCGCACGTGATTTACTTTTTGCTTCAAAACGCCATCCAGTATGTAAAATAGGCGTTAAGCCTTTACGGTCTAGTTGCTCAAACTGCGTTTTAAATTGTAACTGCTCTGGGGCAAGTAAGTAGGGTTGCTCCATGGTATCAAGTGCCGGTGCCACAGGTGTAACAGGCAATGTATCGTAACTTTGAACATAGTCGGTGCTTGCATCGCAAACACCCGAGCGTGGATTGTCGTTAACGAGCGAATCTGTAAATGAACGCTTTTGAAAACGTGTATCGCCATCAATACAGGCTTGCATGGCTTGCTCGGTATAAAGTGGCGTTAATAAATCAAGCGTGTTTTTATCTTCAATAGCCTCGTGTTTTAAACTAAAGTCTTCTTGTAAATAGGGGGCTGGGCGCTGTTTAAATATCAGCACCTCAGCTTCAAACCAACGCTCTGCAACTGCAGTGCTGCTAAATAAGCAACATAAAACTACCAGCGATTTTTTTAGCAACATTAATGGCTAACCTTTTTTTCGAAATCTGCAATCATAGCAGTGACCATTTTTAAGCGTTCGCGGGCATTTGCCTCACTAATCGCGAAGCGCAATTTATTTGCGCCTTCCATTTTATAAATATGCGGTGCACTTTGTATCAGCCCAATAATGAAGCTAGGATTAACCTTGGTATTTTGGCTAAATTCAAAGTAGCCGCCTTTAGGGTTTGCCTCTATTTTTGTTATCCCTAAATTACTGGCTTGCATTTTAAGTTGTTGCAAACTAAATAAGTTTTTAGCTGCATCAGGTAATAAACCAAATCGATCTATTAGTTCTACCTGTAACTCATCAATGTCGCCTAGGTTAGCACAACTAGCTACACGCTTGTACATACCTAATCGTGCATTTACGTCATGTATATAATCATCAGGCAGTAATGCAGGCAGTTTTAAGTCAACTTCGGTTTGTTTTTGCAAGAGGTTTTCAAGAGTAGGTTCTTTACCTTCACGCAGTGCATTTACTGCTTGCTCAAGCATTTCCATATACAAGCTAAAGCCAATAGTTTGCATTTGCCCAGATTGATCGTCACCCAATAACTCACCTGCACCACGAATTTCTAAATCGTGTGTAGCAAGTGCAAAACCAGCGCCTAAATCTTCCAATGATTCAATTGCTTGTAGACGTTTGCTGGCATCTTTTGATAATGCTTTAGGGTCGCCTGTGAGCAAATAGGCATATGCCTGATGGTGGCTTCGGCCTACACGACCACGCAATTGGTGTAATTGTGCTAAGCCTAGTTTGTCGGCTCTATCCATAATAATGGTATTTGCTGTGGGTACGTCAATACCGGTTTCGATAATGGTTGTACACACAATTACATTGTATTTTTGGTGATAAAATTGGGTCATTATTTGCTCAAGCTCTTGCTCGCGCATTTGCCCATGAGCGGTAATTACATTTGCTTCAGGTACCCATTCACTTAATTCTTGCGCCACGCGTTCAATTGTTTCAACGTTATTGTGTAAAAAGTACACTTGGCCACCACGTTTAATTTCACGCAAAATGGCTTCGCGAATAAGCTCCACATCACGTTGGCGAACAAATGTTTTTACCGCCAAGCGTTTCGCCGGTGGGGTAGCAATAATAGATAAGTCGCGCATGCCGCTCATTGCCATATTGAGCGTTCGAGGGATAGGCGTTGCGGTAAGCGTTAAAATATCGACATCTGCACGTAGCGCTTTAATTTTTTCTTTTTGGCGTACACCAAATCGATGCTCTTCATCTACGATGAGTAGCCCTAAATCGTTAAATTTAATGTCTTGCTGAATAAGTTTGTGGGTACCAATAACAATGTCTAGCTTGCCATTCGCCATATTTTCTAGAGTGTCTTTTTGCTCTTTGGTTGAATTAAAACGAGAAAGCACACCCACTTCGATAGGAAAGTCAGCAAAACGGTCTTTAAAATTCTCATAGTGTTGCTGCGCAAGCAGGGTAGTGGGCACTAAAATGGCAACTTGTTTACCATCGTTAACAGCAACAAAAGCTGCCCGCATAGCGACCTCGGTTTTACCAAAGCCTACATCACCACACACTAAACGATCCATTGCTTGTTTTGATTGCATGTCGCCTAAGACAGCTTCAATTGCATTACGCTGGTCGTCGGTTTCTTCAAACGGAAAGCTTTCACTAAACTGGCGATAGGCTTGTCCGTCTAGGGTAAATTTATTGCCTGGTTTAGCTTGGCGCTGTGCGTATATATCAAGTAACTCTGCGGCTACATCACGAACTTTTTCTGCAGCACGTTTCTTTGCCTTTTCCCATGCATCAGAGCCGAGCTTATGCAGTGGTGCACTGCTTTCTTCGCCGCCTGAATAACGGCTAAGCATATGTAGTGCCGACACAGGCACATACAATTTAGACTCACCGGCGTATATTATGGTCACAAATTCTGTAATTACACCTGCTGCATCAATAGTTTGTAAACCTTGATAGCGGCCAACACCGTGGTCAAGATGCACAACAGGCTGACCTTCTTTGAGCTCAGCTAAATTACGAATTAGGGCGTCTTGGCTTGCTTCGTACTTATGTTTACGGCGTCTGCGCTGCGAGACTTTAATACCTAGCAGCTCTTGTTCGGTAATAATTGATAATGAAGGTTTAGAGCCAAGCACAACGCTTTGCTCAAGCGGACTTACAATTAAGCCTACATCACTATCGCTTTGGGTAAATTGTTCAAAGGTATCAAACTCTTTAAACTTTAAACCGCTGGGTTTTAAAATATTGAGTAAAGACTCACGTCGACCATCCGACTCAACGCTCAGTAATATGCGACTTTTTTTCTTCTTTTGTGCTGTAACGTAGTCTATAAACGCCGCATAGGGCTCGTGCTGTTTATGATCTATTCTTATTGCAGGTAATCCACATACGGATAAATTTTTATTACCCGCTTTTGTGCCCAGCTTGGCAAGCGATAAACGAATACGCGCAAATTGCCCTAAGTTAGAAAACAGCTCTTCAATTGGCTGATATAAGGCATTTGGTTCAAGTAGTGGGCGCAGAGGGTCCACTTTACGGTTTTCGTAACGAACATTAACATCGTGCCAAAAATTATCCGCAGCGTGTTCCAAATCGCCTAACTGCATAACGGTTGTATTATCAGGCAGGTAGTCAAAAATAGTGGCTAGGCTTTCAAAAAATAACGGCATGTAGTATTCAATACCAGCTGGCCAGTTTCCTTTACTAACTTGCATATAAACAGAGTCTTGCTCCGAACTTGCACCAAATTTTTCACGGTAACCAATCCTGAAACGCTCAATATCTGACTCATTTGTTGGAAATTCATGCGCTGGCAGCAGTTCAATTTTATCTACTTTTTCATCAGAGCGCTGCGTTTCCACATCAAATAGACGAATGGTGTCTAATTCGTCATCAAAAAAGTCGAGTCTAAATGGATGCGGACTACCCATAGGGTATAAATCGACGATTGAGCCACGAATTGCGTACTCACCATGTTCCATGACTTGTTGCACGTTTAGGTAACCGGCTTGCTCTAAGTTTTGCCTAAAATTATGTGTGTCGAGTTTATCGCCTACTTTAAAGTTTATTGTCGAACCATAAATAAACGAGGCCGGAGCGGTTCGCAGCATAAGCGTAGACACAGGCACAATTAATACGCTTTGCTGCTCTTTTTTTAGGGTATTTAATGTGGCTAAACGCGCAGAAATAATATCTTGATGAGGAGAAAAATGATCGTAAGGCAAGGTTTCCCAATCAGGAAATACCATTACCGGATTATTAGGTAATAAATATTCTAGCTCTGTTTCAAGGCGCAGCGCGCTGGGGGTGTCGGGTGTAATAATTAATACTAAGTTCTCTTGCTGTTTAACACCTTCGGCAATGGCAATACTTAAACCACTTCCGCTTAGCTGCCCCCACTGAATTTTATCTTTTTGAGATTTTACCCAAGGCAAGGCTGCCCATTGCTCAAACGCCATTTATTACTCCATTTGATTGGCCCTTAACAGGTAAGAGCCATTCTTTAAGTTAGTCGCGGTATATTTTTGTAAGATCGCTGTAGTGATCAATTCGGCGATCACGCAAAAACGGCCAGATACGTCTTACGTTTTCTGAGCGTTTTTGATCAACTTCTACCACTAATATTTCTTCATCGATGTTGTTAGCTTGCGCTAAAAACTCACCCTGAGGACCCGCAATAAAAGAGTTACCCCAAAATTGAATGCCGCTGCTATGTCCGCTTGGGTCGCTCTCGTGGCCAACACGATTACAGCTAATCACCGGTACTCCATTTGCGACCGCGTGGGCACGTTGACTAATAACCCATGCATCTTTTTGGCGTGTTTGTTCATTTTGGTCGTCATTGGGATCCCAGCCAATAGCGGTTGGATAAATTAATAGCTCAGCACCAGCCATAGCCATTAAACGCGCGGCTTCTGGAAACCACTGATCCCAGCATACCAACACACCTAATTTACCTACCGATGTTTGAATAGGCTCAAAGCCCAAGTCGCCTGGGGTAAAGTAAAACTTTTCGTAAAAACCAGGGTCATCAGGTATGTGCATTTTGCGATATTTACCTGCAATACTACCGTCTTTTTCAAGCACTACTGCAGTATTATGGTACAAGCCTGTTGCACGCTTCTCAAACAGTGACGCCACAATCACAATATTGAGCTCTTTAGCGAGTTCACCTAAGGTGTTACTGCTTGGCCCAGGTATGGTTTCTGCCAGGTCAAAGACATCAACGTCTTCGGTTTGGCAAAAATAAAGGCTACGATGAAGCTCTTGTAAAACAACAAGCTGAGCCCCTTTTTGAGCAGCTTCACGAATGGCTTTTATTGATTTAGCCATGTTTTCATCGGCGTTATGGTTGTTGCTTTGTTGCACTAAAGCAACGGTTAATTTTGCAGGGCTTGTCATTGTGCTGCTCCAGCTAAAAATCCACGCGGTAATTGCATTGTAATACAGTGAAGGCTACCAAATTGCTCAATTATAGGCTGGCAATTCACGCCAATAATAGTGTGCTGCGGATACGCTATTTGAACCTGTGCTAATGCACGGTCGTCGTTTACATCGTTGTATGTAGGCACAAGCACTGCATTGTTAATAATTAAGTAATTGGCATAGGTTGCAGGTAACCGTGAATTTTCATCGTCATACGCTGCCTTAGGCCACGGTAGTTCAATTAAATTATATGGGGTGTTACCTGCCGTTTTAAAGCTTTTTAATTGGTTTTCCATTGCTTTTAGTGCGGTGAAATGCTCGTCATTTTCATCATCACATTGTACATATACAAGCGTATTGTTTGGTGCAAATCGCACTAGGGTATCAATGTGGCTGTCAGTATCGTCGCCAGCTAAATAACCGTGATCGACCCATAAAAAATTGGTGGCACCTAAATGCGTTTTTAATAAGGTTTCTATGTCTTGGCTCGATAAGTCAGGGTTACGGTTTTTGTTGAGCAAACATTCGCTTGTTGTTAGCAATACGCCGTGCTCGTTTATTTCAATACCGCCACCTTCAAGCACCATATCTAGGGCTTGGTAATCATTGTTTGCATGGCTTAGCTTTTCAACAACCGCTTTATTAATTTGGTTGTCGAGTGTGCTTTCAAATTTGTTGCCCCAACCATTAAATGTAAAATCATAGACCTTTAACTTGGTCTCATCATTAATATTTGCACATGTTAGTGGGCCATGATCGCGCGCCCAGGTGTCATTAGTGGGTGTTACAACAAAATGAACACGCTCTAAATTAATATTGGCTTGGTTAAGTAGTGCAGTGATATGTGCTTTTAAGGCTTCGTCGTGAGCAACAACAACTAAAAATTGGTAGTGTGTTATGTGCTTTGCAAGCTCAACATAGACAGGCTCAACACGGGCTAGATTATCGGCCCAATCGGTATGTTTATGTGGCCAAGTTAGCATTACAGCGTCTTGCTCAGCCCATTCAGGTAAAAGTCTAAAGTTCATGGCATTTTTATACAAATAGAGATACTGCTAGTTTAGCAGTTGTGCTACTTCCAAGTCACTTGAAAAATAGGTTTGCTTTGCCATATAAACTGTATTGTAAAACCAATTATTCAGAGCTTGAATCGTCTAATGGTTGCTCTAGTTCTTGGCGTTTTTTTAGTTGGCGCGTTTGCGCATGTAAACTTGCTCTTACTATTAATTCTTGATCAGTGTTTCTGATAGATGTAAAAAGCACTGTGTATTGGTAGTGGTCGTTATCTTGTTTTTCTATGGCAACCACTTCAGTGTAGCAGTAAACAGCCGATGCCTCATGATGCAAAAAAAGTTTTGTCCTAAACGATTGGCCAATAGAATACACATCTGACGACGTAAACTTAATACCTCCGCCGCCATAGCTATCGCAGTGTATAGCATTTTCTTGCGCTTGTTCTGAGGCCAAAATATGGCTCATAATTAAATCTATTTTTCGCGATTGCGCCTGCAAAAATGCAGCAAGCTCTTGGGCTACATCGCCTAAGTTTCGAAGTGGACGTAACGAGCTTTGTTCAAGCTCACTTACTTCGTTAGCTAATCTAAAAAGAGGTGGGATATCATCGTCAAGTGCTAGCTGAGATTTAGGTACTTGCTCATTAGATACAGCAAACAAATTAACCCTAATGCTCTCATTTATTTGAAAATACTCTTCAAACTCGCTTAATCTTTGACTATTCATAATTATCTCCACAACGTGTTATTTTAAATAGTAGCGTTGTGAGGGGTAAATTGCTAGCAGTTAAAAGGGCTAAATACATTGTTTACACGCGGTTTTTAGCAATAAAAAAGCGGTCAAACTCTTCCTGAGAATGGCCGCTTGGGTATTGATTTTATAATTTGCGCTCGTTATTTAAGTAGAGCGGCTAATTCATGTAAATCTTTCACAACGTGATCAGGTTTTTTCGCAAGCGGATATAACGCTTTACCTGGGCGTGCAATAAAAGTTGTTTGCAAACCCGCTTGTTTAGCGCCCGCTACATCCCAACCATGTGCAGCAATCATCATAGCCTCGTTGGGCGCGACGTTTAACTTTTTAAGTACCCATTCGTAGGCACGTAAATCAGGTTTATATATTTTTATATCTTCAATGCTGTAACGCGCGTCAAAATATGACAATAAACCTGCGTTTTCAAATTGAGTTTTAACGCCTTTATTTGACGAATTAGTTAAGCTTACTAACTTATAGCCCTGCGCTTTTAGTTTTGCCAGTCCGTCTTTCACATCGCTATGTGGAGGTAATGATAAAAGCGGTGTAACAATGGCCGTTTTAGCTTGCTCGTTGGTAATTTTAATATTGTTATTATTTGCCACCATAGCAAGCGAAGCCACACCAATTTGGCCAAAATCGTGATAATCACCGGTCACTGTATCTACTAATGAGTTATGTAACATGGTTGAAAACCAAAGAGGCAGTAAATCTTCTCTGCCACCCAACGCTTTACCAATCGAGGCGCGCATACTTGTTAGATCAAGCAGAGTCTCGTTTACATCAAAAATAAGTACTTTTGGTTTTTCTTTACTTTCTTCAGCGTTCACTGAGCTACTCAGTAAGCTTGCGCCAAGGGCAAGTGTAAGACTTATTAGCTTTAATGATTTTAATAAAGGCATTATTTATTTTCTCCATCAAGTGCGGTCATTACATCACATGGCTCAGCGCGAAGTGTGTAGTCTTCGTTTAAAAATGCATAAGTGATTACACCTTCTTGGTTAATCACGTAAGTGGCAGGAAGGGGAAGTTGGTATGTTTTATCGCCGTAAGTGTGTTCAAAATCAATACCAAACCCGGTGTATAATTCTTGAATACGTTTATCGAGTGTAAATAATAAGCCAAATTGCTGTGCAACCTTATTACCAATATCTGAGAGCACATCAAACTCAAGCTCATTTTTTTGGGCAGTTGTTAAGGTTTGATCTGGTAGTTGAGGAGAAATTGCCACCAATTGAGCGCTCTTAGTTTTAAACTGAGGTAAAAAATCGTTCAGTGCTTTTAATTCTAAATTACAATAAGGGCACCATGCGCCACGGTAAAAACTAACAACGACAGGGCCTTTATTTAATAAATCGGCCAATTCTATATCTTTGCCTAGGTGGTTTGGCAAAATAAAGTTTTCTATTTTATCGCCAACCTGTAAGGCGTTATTTCGTATGTGCTGAGCAATTAATTCTTCGTTTGTTGTATTCATTAATGCTAAAACGTCTGCGGGTAAATTAGCTTCTTTTTGAACATTAAATGCATCTATTTGTGCCTTTAAACTCATGGCTTAGTCTCATCAATTATTAAACTTGGTCAAAATTATATGGTTTTAAATATTTAAATAAACATTGCAAAACTGAAAGCTTCATTCGAAAATATTAAACATTGAAAAGACATTGTGGGTTTTTATGTACAGTTTAAGTGACCTAGAAACGTTTATTGCCGTGGTTGAAAATAAAGGGGTGCTGGCAGCCGCTCGTGAACAGCGTTTATCACCTGCAACAGTCAGTCACCGCTTAAGTAAATTAGAGCGAGAGCTAGCTACTGTGCTTGTGTTTAGAGACAGCAGACGCGTGCGCTTATCCCCAGCGGGAGAAATATTCTATACCCGTATAGGTGCCATAATTGAAGCATTACGCGATGCAGAGCACAGTATTGGCGCACGAAGTTCATCGGTAAGTGGGTTATTGAGAGTCACCATGCCACCTTGGGTTTTTTCTAAATACGTAATGCCTAGGCTTAATGAATTTGAGCACGCTTTTCCAGATCTAAAACTAGACTTTTTAATAACAGATCAGTTTGTAAACGTGGTTGATGATGCGCAAGATGTGGCTATTCGTGTAGGGCAATTAAATGATTCAGGATTGCTTTCTCGTAAAATAGTCAATAACAGTCGTATATTATGCGCCGCACCCAGCTATATAAAAAAGCATTCAATGCCAACAACTATTACTGAGTTAGAAAAACATTTTTGGGTCTGCCTGCCATGGCAACGCCAGTTAAAGCTTTATGATGACCAACAAAAAATTCACACGTTTAATGCACAAACGCGCTTTACCATTTCAAATTCAGACAACATGACGCAAGCTGCCATTGCGGGCCACGGCATTGCTATAAAGTCTAGGCTTGCAATAAACGATGAGCTAAAAAATGGCACATTAGTAGAGGTGATGCCTAACGTACTTGCACAAAGCGATGCCCCTGTATGGTTTTTACGGCCACAAAATAGCTTAACAACCCGAAAAACAGATGTGTTTTTTGACTTTATGAAATCGTTATTCGCACGCACTGATTAATCGCAGATAAACGCGTTTAATTAAAACCATAAACAAAAAGCCTGTAAGCTCTGCAATAAACGCAATGATTATTGCGGTGATAATTGCTGCGGTAATTGAGTCTGTTTTTAAAATTATTTGCCCTTCAAAACGTTGCCATACTTGTTGTTTTATAGTGTGTAACTCACTACGTAGTGTAAACAGATAAGGCGAGTTTGAAAACTCATCAACAGCCCTCGCCAAAGTTTGCTGACGCTGGCTGAGAGTTTGAATATGATTGGCACCTTCTCCCACAATTTCATCGCCTAAATTTTCATAGTGCTTTATTAACTTAGCCAGGTCGTTATTAAAGTATTTTTTAGCGTCTTTTTGAAAAGGCGCTATTGCATTATTTGCCTCCACTAATTGTGCGTTTAATGCTTGGCCAAAATCACTCACAAACGCGGGTATTTGTACGCCTAAAAGTAGCCCGCAAGCAAAAAAACTCAGTCGGATATAGTCTAAAATTTTACCCATTAATTCTCCTAATAAAAAAATATGACATTTATACAACTAAAAATTTACATTTAACTAGTTTTTTATATTCAAAACTCGTAATCTTACGCTAACAATAATAACAACAGGTGTTTACTAAACATGACCAAAAAGAATAAATTTGCGTCAACATTTGTTGATATTTCAAGCCAACTTAAACGCTTTGTTTCACGAATAGTACAGCCCGATGATGTAGACGACATTGTGCAAGAAACATTTATTAAAAGCTACGAGGCTGATTTAAAACAAGATATTCAATATACCCGTAGTTACATGTTAAAAACCGCTAAACATTTAGCATTAAACCATGTTGCTAAGTGGGACAACAAATTTAATGATTCGCTAGACGACGACAGTGAATTACCTGTGTTGCTAAAGTCAATGCAGCTCGAAGATGAATACACGTCAAAAGAACGTTTTTTACTGTTTTGTAAAGCAACAGAGCAGTTAAGCCCATCAACCCGTAAATGTTTTATACTTAAAAAAGTATATGGCATGAGCCAAAAAGAGATCGCAAGCGAGATGCAGCTTAGTCAGAGTACTGTTGAAAAACACATTGCTAAAGGGTTATTAAAAACCATGCTTTACATGCGCGAACACGATCAAAGCCAAGTGGCAAAAACTAAGCACGACAACTCTCTTCATCCGTTAACAGTAAAGAGGGTTGCAAAATGAGCAATGTTCATCAATTTACTTCAAAAGATTTAATATTAGAAACAGCTTGTAATTTGATCAGCGCCATTGACCGCGGCTTATCAAAAGATGAAAAAGAGCAGTTTACATTGTGGATGATGCAGAGCAACGCCCACCAAGATGCGCTTTACGAGCTAGCCCACTTATGGGATGAAATATCTGTTTTAAACGAGCTCAGTAATTTATTCCCTCATCGTAATAGTAAACAACCCAAAAAAAGATGGCTGGTTTCAACGTCTATTGCAGCCAGTTTATTTGCAGCACTTATGGTGTGTAGTTATCTATTAATCAACTTAGAAAATGGTTACAGCCAACAATTAGCAAAAGTTAATTACACTAAAATTTATAAAACTAAAGTTGGCGAGCAAGCAACTTACGCATTACCCGACGGCACTATTGTGCAGTTAAACACCAATAGTTTATTAGAAGTTGCCTATAGCAAAGGCCGCAGACAGTTATTGCTCAATAGAGGAGAAGGGCGTTTTAATGTTGCTAAAGATGCATCTCGTCCATTTAGTGTAATGGCTGGCAATAAGAGTTTTACAGCATTGGGTACTGTGTTTAATGTTCAGCGTAATACATCTTCAGATTTAGAACTGGTGGTAACCGAAGGCAAAGTAATGATCACCGATCCAAGTGTGGCGGTGGATGCCAGTGACTTTAAAGCCTACCAGTCAGCTGACAAAAACGCAGATAAAATTCGCCAAATTAACGCCAATATAGTTACATCTGGCGAAAAAGCCGTTATAGAAAAAAGCATCACCAAACCAATTACCCAGCTTTCTATTGATGATGTTGAACGTGACTTAGCATGGCAAAATGGCATGCTTGTTTTTAATGGTGAGCCGCTTAGCGATGCCTTAAACGAAGTGAGCCGTTATACTTCTACACGTTTTAAATTATCGTCTGAAGAACTTGCGTCTATTAAAGTTGCGGGTGTTTTTAAAGCAGGTGATGTGGCTGGGTTGCTAGAAAGTTTACACACTAACTTTGCTATTAATCATGAACGCCAAGGTAAACACACAGTTACGCTTACGCAAAATACAAAATCATAAGAAGCAGCTATGCAAATCAGACATATGTTAGATAAAGTTGCATCTTTAAATCCTGCACGTAAAAAAAAGATTAAAAAAAAGAAACAAAACCATAGAGGATTTTTGTTTGCCAGCTGTTTATATACGGTGCGCAGTAACCAATTGCATTTATTGAGTGGTTTATGTGTGCTTGCACCAGCTATGTTTAGCCTAAATGTGCAAGCCGCAAGTCAAACCACCGGGCAAATGGTGCAATTTGATATAAAAGCGCAGCGAGCAGACAAAGCCTTAATTGAATTTGCTAAACAAACCAAGCAAACCGTGGTGTTTTCATACGAGTTAGCTAAAGAGTATGAAGCAAATTCTGTCTATGGATTCTATACCCAACTAGATGCGCTGGAGGCATTATTGGTGGGGACTGAGCTCGATGCGGTTGTTGATCAAAATGGATTACTGAGTATAAAACTCAAACAAATCAACAGGAATGATAACAACATGATGAAGCTTTCAGCAGTCAGTGCAGCAGTATTACCGGCATTACTGGCGGTAAATTCTCAAGGTGTAAATGCAGCAGAAGACGTTGCTCAAGAAAAAATCGAAAAAATTGCAATTGTCGGTAGCCGTGTAGCAGGGCGTTCGGTTGAAGATTTACCCGTTCCGGTCGATATTTTAAGTGCTGAAGCACTTGAAAATACAGGACAAACTGAAGTGGGTCGTATGCTACAAGCAATTGCGCCTTCATTTAACTTTTCAAGTTCATCTATTAGCGACGGTACCGATGCATTAAGACCTGCAACATTACGTGGTTTAGGTCCCGATCAAACATTGGTGTTGATCAACGGTAAACGTCGCCATCAAGCTAGTATTATCCATATTAATACCTCGGTTGGTCGTGGTACTGCCGGTACAGATATGAATGCTATACCGGCATCTGCTATTAAGCGTATTGAAGTACTTCGCGACGGTGCGGCTGCTCAATATGGGTCTGATGCAATTGCTGGTGTTATCAACATTGTATTAAAAGATGGTAGTGAAGGTGGCAAAGCAGCCATTAACTATGGTGAATACTCTGAAGGTGACGGCGAAACAGTTAACGTTGACTTCAACAAAGGGTTTGCACTGGGTGACAATGGTTACTTAAACACAACGATTAACTACCGTGACCGTGCGCCAACTAATCGTGCAGGTTTGCATGGTTCATGTCAGTTTTACGGCTGTGAAGAACTTAGCGATGGTACATTGTTAGCCGGCGATCCGCGTGAATTAACAGCTGATCGTAACACATTTAGAATCGGTGACGCTGATTCACAACAGTTTGGCTTAACGGTAAATACTGGCTACGAGTTAGGCGATGGCGAATTATATGGTTTTATTACGTATTCAACACGTGATAACGAATCAGCCGCATTTTTCCGTCATAATGCTAATGCGGGTGGTAACCCAGTATTGCAAGATGGCGACGCAACAATCCCACTTGGTTTTTTACCAAAAATAAACACCACCATTGATGATATTTCTTATAACTTTGGTTACAAAACAGAGTTTGATAACGATTCAAGCCTTGATTTATCGTACACGTACGGTGAAAACAGCATTGACTACACAACAAGCGATACAATTAATGCGTCATACGCTAACTTTTTGCGTTACGAACAAGGTTTAAGCGCTGCAGATATTCGTACTACTATCCCGCGCGAAGCATACGCATACGGTATGGAACTATCGCTGCAAACAATTAATTTAGATTTTACTAAAAACTTTGATGACTACTCACTTGCGATGGGTGCAGAGATGCGTACCGATGAGTATCGTATTTTAGCCGGTAATGAGTATGCATATCGTGATTACGATACAAATAATGGTGTAAGTATTTACAGCGGTTTAAGCGGCGGTGTTGGCAGCGAAAATGCTTCTGGTGGCACGCAAGGCTTTGGTGGTTCGTCACCTGCATCTTCAGTAGATGAGTCACGCGATGTAATTTCGTTTTACTTAGACGCTGAAGCATATGTTATTGAAGACGTTATTTTATCTGGCGCACTTCGTTACGATAACTACAAAGGCTTTGGTGATACGGTTAACTTTAAGTTAGCAGGTAACTGGGCAATTACAGACGATATTTCATTACGTGGCGCATTAAGCTCAGGCTTTAGAGCGCCATCTATGCAACAGCTTTACTTTAACAACATTAGTACACAGTTTGTTGTAGGTCCAAATGGCACATTAGTAGCCGAAGAAGTGGGCACGTTTAGAAACGATTCAACACTGGCGCAAAGTTTAGGTATTCCAAAACTTAAAGAAGAAAAGTCTCAAAACCGTAGCTTAGGTATTGTATATAACGTTACAGACAGCATTAACGTAACAGTAGATTACTACTCAATCGATATTGATGACCGAATTGTTATTAGTAACCGTTTAGGTAAAGGGCTGTCTACTAGTTTAGACGCAGCGCTTGTTAGCTCTGGTGCAGGTGCTGGTCAGTTTTTCTTGAACGGCGCAGACACTGAAACCAGCGGTATAGATTTTGTTGCAACATATAACACTGAAGGGTTTGGCGGCACACTTGATTTTACCCTTGCTGCAAACTTTACAGAAACTGAAGTTGTTTCGTTATTCACACCTTCTGGCTCAGGTCTTGAAACTGTGCCGGTAGAAAGTGTGTTTTCAGATCAAGAAATTTCGATTATTGAAGAGTGGCAACCAGAAGATCGTATTAACCTAAGTGCGCTTTACCAAAACGAAGATTGGACCGTTAATCTGTCGCTTAATCGCTTTGGTGAATACACAGTTGAAGACGGTGGTCGTCAAACTTACGGTGCCGAAATATTAACAGACGTAAAAGTTAATTACTTCATTAACGAAAACCTATCTGTGAATGTAGGCGCTAATAATTTGTTTGATGTATACCCAGACAAAAATGAAATTGGCAACTCTCGTACAGGCACAATTGTAGATGCTAATGGCAATACCGTTGTAAGTAGTAACGGTGTGTTTGAATACTCTCGTCGTTCAGCACCTTTTGGCTTTAACGGCGCGTACTACTATGTAGGCGCAGAGTACCGTTTTTAATAAATAACTCTCCCTTTCGTTATTTAACTCAAAGGGCCGCAAGGCCCTTTTTTTGGGTTTATATTTAAAGCTGATTAGCTAACAGGCTTTAATCAGAAACCAAGCTAATAGCGTAGTTGTCGTACTCTTTAATGCTGTTCATCACAGTCATCAGTGTGTTGTGCTTGCTGTTTTCATCTGCTTTTATAAGCACAGAGCTTATTTTATATTTAGCTGCAAACATGGCTAAGTTGTTCGACACTTGCTCCAAGTCAATTAACCTCCCTGAAAAGTAAACGCCGTTATTTGCATCAATACTGAAAACCGCATTTTTACTTTGTTTTTCAATACTTGGTTTGTCTAATGGGCGATTTAATTCAATGGCGACGGGTTTAACAAATGAGGTAGTAACAATAAAAAATATGAGCAGTATGAACACAATATCAAGCATTGGGGTCATGTCTACGTCGGCGTTATTTTGCAGTTTAGCTGTTTTATTTTTCATATTGGACCTTACTATTTTAATTAAAGCTGCGGCGCCACAGCGAGGTTTTTAGGATCCTATTAACAAAACTAGCACAGCTGAAAAATAATACAGTTAAATAAATATTCTAATAACATTAAATATTTGTATAAACTATGTTCTGACATGTTACTCAAACAGGTTAAATGATTTTAAAGCAATAAAAAACCCAGCCTATCGCTGGGTTTGTATGGGGAATAATTTACTGAATAGCTAAAATACAATTCAGGTTATTTAGCTTTTTTGCATACGGCTCATTTCAGCATGACAGCTTTGCATTGTAAGAAGTGTTGCAGCAAGCGCGGCTTCACAATCTGCGGGTTGTGGCTTATCCATCGCTTCTTTAATTTCTGCTAGTGTTTTGTCTTCAACTTCTTCCAGCTCGCTTACATACGTGCTGTCGTTGTTTGAGCCAAATGTAGTAAGAAGTGCGGTGTATGCTCTGCGCGCTTCTACAGCAAACGAAGAGCCTTCTTCTCGCTCACCTTGTTCGTTAATAGCATAGGGTTGCAGGCGTTCAACGCTGACTCTGCGTGCATCAATCATGCGCTGGAATAATGCTCCGATGGCAGGGTCTTTAATATTTTCTTGTGCTTTTTGGTAAAAATCGATACCGCTGTTCATTACTTGAATGATGTCTGAAATATGATTAGCGTCTGTTCCTTGAAGGGTGTTCATAATGACCTCTTTAATGTTATGAATGAAACTTATCATAACTAAAGCAAGGGCCATTCCATTTTAAAGAGGTGGTTTAAGTTGCTGATATTTATATGTATATTTTTATTATTAAAAATAACTAGGCGAAAAAAATATTACGCCTAGCAAATCTTACAAATAACCGTGTAATAAGTTTATTTTAGCTCATCAGCCACTTCAGCTACTTTTTGACGAAGCCAAATATGGCTTGCATCTCTGTGTAGCAGTGGACTCCAAATCATGTCTAACTCAAAAGGAGGAATAGGAAATGGCGGCTCTAAAATTTTAAGGCCGGCATCGTCTAAATAAATATTAGCGGCTTTTGATGGCAAAGTGGCCACTAAATTTTGCTCTTTTGCCAAGTGAATGGCTACATGGTAATTACGTGTAAATGTGGCGATATTTCGGTGTTTCCCAAAGTGAGCAAGTGCTTCATCAACCCAGCCTAGCTTTTGCACATCTTTAGGGTCCATACCTACGCCCACACCAAACCCCGTTTTACTCACCCATATATGGCGCGCTTTTAGATAGCTATCAAGGCTGAAATTTTCAATAATTGGGTTGTCTGCTTTTACAAGGCAGCAAAAGCTGTCTTTCCAAATTCGTTTGTGGTGAAACGATTGTGGCAAATTTTCAAAGCGGTTTATTGCCATATCTACTTTACCATTTTCAACATCATGAAAGGTCACGTCACTTGGCGTAAGTATATCTAAAGTTGTATCTGGGGCTTCTTCGTGCAGTTTGCTCAGTAGTTTTGGTGCAAGTGTGCTTGCTGCATAGTCACTGGCCATTATCCTAAATACACGTTTACTTTGGCTGGCTTCAAACTCTCTATTTGGTGCGAGTGTTTCTTCAAGTGTCATAAGTATGCCACGAATGACTGGCTGTAACTCTATGGCACGCTCTGTTGGTACCATACCATCGCTGGTACGAACTAAAATAGGGTCATTAAAAAGGTTTCGAAGGCGCTTTAGGCCGTTACTCATGGCCGGTTGAGTAATGCTAAGTTGATTTGCTGCGCGTGTAACGTTGCACTCTCGAAGTAGCGTATCGAGGTATACAAGTAAATTTAAATCTATTTTGCTTATATTCATGTGTGTGTCCTTGCGCTTACCAGTGATGGATAAAACGCTGTGCTGTCGGGTACGGGTAAATATGATTTATTAGGCCATTTTTTATATTTTGTTGGGCCTGCTTCCAAAAATTAACATCAATCAGTTCAGGGTGTGTGCTTATTAAAAACTGTTTGTATGTTGGATTGGGTGTTACAAATGTGCAAAGTTGCTCCGGAAAAACGTCTTGCGGGGCAACAGAGTAAGTTTGTTCATCCATTAAGTAATCATCGTAACTTTTCGCTTTAGGTAAAGCTCTAAAGTTCATGTCTGTTAAATATTGTACTTCGTCGTAATCATAAAAAATAATGCGCTTATGTTTACTTACGCCAAAGTTTTTCAATAGCATATCACCAGGAAAAATATTAACCGCTATCATTTCTTTTAAGGCTTGGCCGTATTCCTCTATTGCATCTGCAGCGCTTTCGTCGTCAGCATTTTCTAAAAATAAGTTCAGTGGCGTCATACGGCGCTCAATATACAAATGTTTTATGATCAGCCAATCACCTTCAATGACCATCGACGAGCCAATTGTTTTGTGCAGTTGCTCAAGTAAATTACTATCAAAGCGCGCCAAAGGAAATACGACGTTTGAATATTCTATTGTATCGGCCATTCTGCCAACTCGGTCATGGCTTTTTACGAGTTGATACCTTTTCAAAACTGTATCGCGGCCAAATGGTTTACTCTCACCAAATTTGTCTTTAATGACTTTAAATACATAACCAAAAGAAGGCAGGGTAAACACCATCATCACCATACCTGGAGTACCTGGTGCAATGGTAAATTCGTCATTCGAATGCGTTAAATGATTTAAAAATTCTCGATAAAACTCGGTTTTTCCCTGCTTATGAAAGCCTATAGCGTTATAGAGTTCAGCCATAGTTTTATTGGGCATAAGCTCATTTAAAAAGCGTACCAGCGCAGAAGGCGCGTGCGTTTCAACCATAAAGTAAGCGCGGGCAAAACCAAAAATAACACGCATCTGTGATGATTTAGTGAGTAGGGCATCTAAATATAAGCCTTTGTCTTCGTGATGAAGAACAGCAATTATAAACGGCTGAACACCACTTTCAGACACAACCCGTCCCACTATGTAAGCCGCTTTATTGCGATAAAACGCGGTATGTAAAATATCAAAGCGCATTTTCCAGGGTTGATGATGAGTGTCGGGGGCTTGCTTATAAAATGCTTTTACTAGCAGACGAATATCGCGTTCTAAATCAACAAAAGGTGCTTTAAAGTCAAAGTGGTTAATAATGCGTTTAATTGTGGGTTTAAGACCATCAACAACCGGAAAGTAACTTCGGTATTCTGACTCAACAGGAACCGATGGCGCATCTTTTAGGGTGGCTTGTACAAATATAAAATCGTTATGAAAATAGCGTCTATGGTAAAGCCTGCAAAACACCGAATTATAAAATGTTTCAGCAAGTTCAGCCTGAGGGTGAAAGCACAAGAACTCTTGGTATAGCTTTTTAACTTCAAGCCAAAGGGTTTCGTCAAGTTCGTACGAGGGATGGTCTTGCTTTAAGGTATGTATTGTTTCGTTAACACGCTCATCGTAATAACTAATACGTAAACGGCTAATATCATTAATTGCTTGCCAGTCTTGTTTGGCAAAGGCAAGGGGCGCTTGAGCGGTTATTTTTTGAAAAAGCTGATAGTGCTTTTTAAAGCCAGTTAAAATTAATTCAGCAATACTACGTGGCTGCATTAGCACTCCTTAATTGACACTAGAGTTTATACTCTATTTTGTTAAGGGTATGTTATTTTAAGTTTAAAACCAAGCTAAATTAATTAGGGCTAAATTAATCGATAAACTAAAAGTACAAATTGTAAGTTAAGTAATATATTTGCTAATTACTTTTTTTGTAACGTTCGATTTTTTTCTCAAGTTTTTTAATTCGTTTGGTGACTGTAGATATTTCTTTTTTATATTCTTTATTTATTAGCTTCAGTTTTTTGGTAATGTCTTTTGCAATTCGCTTTTTATCGTCGTCAGCCAGAATATGATTTAGGCGTTCCTTTTGCTTGTATTCATTACGTTGTTTGTTTCTGTCGAGAATAGCAAGCTTATGGTTGTTACTGCGTAGCTCTGCCTCTAAGTCTTTTAAAAGCTGTTCTCGTTCAAGTGCATTTAATTGTTTTGAATAATCAACATCAGGACCTGACTCTGTGACATTAGCTGTAGTCACCTTATAAGCTGTCGCTTGGTTATCACAGGGGAACTGAGAAAAGGTTGTGCCTTTTTCGGTCACGCATTTGTAGTAGGTGGTTGCGTTGCTGTGTGTACTCAATAAAAGAGTACCAAGCACAATAAAAAGGTAAGTAGGTTTAGTCATAATAGCCATCCATGAACGTATTTTTTTGCTAAGCATTTAACGTGTTATAAAACTATAACCTAGCTTGGCATTATCGCAAGCTAGGTTAACATCATGACTATTCAGAGAAGGTTTTTAGCTTTTTAATGCTTTGTACTAAAAATGGGATATCTAAGCGTTGTTCAATAGAAAACCCCTCAGCGGCAGAAATGTTTTTAAAGTTACCATCTGAGTCTATTAAAGTTATTCGATCTTTTTTATATGCAATTACAACACCTTGGCTGTAGTTAACACCCATGTCATCTTTTTTCTTGTACAAATTTACACCGAGCATTGTTTGCTTAGCAATGACACTGCAGTTTAAGTATTTGCCAACGCTTGTTGTAATTAAATCGCTAGGTTGGATAAGCCCATTTACTTCTGCAATGTTTTTATCAGAGGTATATAAGGTTGATGTAGTGACTACTTCAGCGTTTTCGCTTGCTAAACTAAAGGCAAAAATATGCGAGTTGTTACGTGGCGCTTGCTCGGCAGCACCATTAATAACTCTAATGGCATTATTGGTATGAGCTTGATCATTAATAAAGCTAAGGCTATCAATACCCATAACTTTAATACTACGGCGCTGACTTTGCCATGCAGGCAGTATTTGTTCTTGTAAAATAGCGGCTTTGTAAAATGAAGGTAAACCATATACTAAACCAAACAGCGTATCGTCATGGTTAGTAGGCTGTAAAAACAGTTCAGTTTTATGAAGCCCTTTGTGGTTACTTGCAAACTCTACTAGTTGTGCATCAGTTTCAAATACAAATATATCTACATTAGCCTGAGTAAAGTCATCACACTTTGCCAGTGGAGCCGGTGGCTGGTAATTAATATTTTGGTTATTAATTTTTACGCTATGAGCTTGGTTATAAGTTTCTATATCTAGTAAATCGTTTTTAGCCAGTAAGCTTTTAGCCGTGGTTGGGTACGAAAGCGGTAACACATTGTCTTGCTTGGTAATATCAAATTTTAAGTTAGCGTCTGCCCAAATATGAATGCTGTGGCTAAGAGCAAAACAGACCACTAAGAATGAAATTGCATAGCGAGCAAACTTAAACTGCTTTAAGCGTGCCAAATGGTGCCAAGTATAATTGCTTACCACTAATTGAAAACCTAAAATCAATAGCACAATACCGCCCGCAAGAAATGTGGTAAGCGCTGGAGAAGTGGTTAAGCGGTTCGAAAGTAAGGAAATAATTTCAGGCAGGGCTGATGGGTTTAAATGATAACCTAAGTTAACATACACATAGGCGTCTAAAGTTAATAAAGACGCGCCACAGGTTGCAATAATAGCGGCCATGCCACGAATATGGCGTGGGTAAGGAAACACTAAACTTAAAGGAAACACCGTCAGCACAAACGCCAAGAAGGCAATAAAGCTAGTATGGCTAAGCCATGTTACTAGCATGTATGTAATGCCCATGAAGCTTGTTGGTGGCGAGTCAGCAAATAAATAGCTTAAGCTAATTAGAAGCGCTAAACCTATGTTGGCGAAGGTAAACCAATGCCCCCAACTTAGCAACTGACTTGCTTTTGATGAAAACTGATTGTGCTGCGATAAATTCATGCGTTTATTTAACCGACTGTGAAAGTGCTTTTGCAAAGTTCTCAGTTACAGCTTGTCTTTTCCCTGTTGGTACATGCTCTTTTAGGATATGCGTGATAGAATTTCCTAAACACATAAGACTTAAATCAACCGGTGCTTTGTGTTGAGTTAGCACATCAATAAGCTGGTCGACGATTTGTTCTACTTCTTCATTAGAGTATTTTGATAAGATTGGCATCAGTTGGTTCAATAAAATAGTTATATTCCCGTATTTTAACACTTGAGGCGTGAAAAACAAAGATGACAACAGACGTTAAAAAATTAGTCGTTCATTATGTAGACAAAAAAGATGACGATACGCAAATTCACCTTCGCAACGACGAAATGATCATTAATGATAAAGTCGCTGTTTTTATCGAACAATTACACCATGCATTCACGGGTAAGCCAGGTAAAGGTTACTGTGCCTTCAGTGGTGAGAAAAACAGTATTGTTGCGTCATCTATGCAAAGTTACCGCAATAACGAGCTGGGCTTTTGGCATTTAACTGAGCAAGCATCTACCGTATTAAAAGAAGAGCTAGATAAATACGCATTTAACGAAACAGGCTACTTGGTATTTTGTCATTACCAGTACGTGGCTACGGACTACATGTTAATTGCCATGATTAATATTAAAGAGCATTACTCAATGACCTCTGAGCTTGATTTAGCAGCATCGCGTCATCTTGATATTTCTCGTATGCAATTAGCAGCACGTATAGATTTAACCGCTTGGGATACACAACCTGAGGACAATCGTTATATTTCGTTTATTAAAGGCAGAGCAGGGCGAAAAGTTGCTGACTTTTTCTTAGACTTTTTAGGCTGTGAAGAAGGTGTTGATCCTAAACAACAAAGCCAAGTTATGCTAAATGCAGTAGAAGATTATCTATCTGAGCAGCAGTTTGATAAATCAGAAAAAGACGATTTGCGTAAGCAGGTTTTTGATTACTGTAACGATTGTGTAACGACCGGCGAAGAAGCAAGCGTAAGCGAACTATCAGCGGCTATTTCAAAAGGCGATGACAGTCCGTTTGACAGCTTTTGCAAGGACCAAAGTTACGATTTAGAAGAAACATTCCCAGTCGATAAAAAAACCGTGACCAGTATGGTTAAATTTTCAGGCTTAGGCGGCGGTGTGAGTGTAAGCTTTGAGCGCAAGCATTTAGGTGAGCGTGTAACCTACAACGAAGCAACAGATACGTTAGTAATTAAAGGTATTCCACCAAACCTTAAAGATCAACTGCAACGCTTTATGGAAAGTGAAAGCGAATAAGCCAAGCATTCCCACAATTAAGAGATTTAAAGCGTGATATTTATATCGCGCTTTTTTATTGCCTGTTACGCCAATAGTTAATTTAAAGCTAGCTGCTAATTTTTCGTACCTTTTATTAAATTAAAGATTCAAATTGCACAAAGAGAAGAGAATGAGGAGCAAATGAGTAGACAAACAAATTTAAGCCGTATTTTCACTTCTCTAAAAGCGCAGCGTCTCTTAACCTCTTTGTGAATATTTGCTTTCAAGATAAAAACCCGGTGCTTAAAAGCCAGTAAGTAGTCCGTTTAAAGGCGCTATGCTTAAGTGTAAGTTGAGTTTGTAAACGTCGAGCTTACTCACTTGTGAAGCGTAGCTTCAAACCTTAAAGATCTTAATTGCACAAAGAGAAGAGAATGAGGAGCAAATGAGTAGACAAACAAATTTAAGCCGTATTTTCACTTCTCTAAAAGCGCAGCGTCTCTTAATCTCTTTGTGAATATGTGTTTTTCAGAATAATAATCTGGTGTTCAAAAGCCAGCGAGTACTCCGTTTAAACGTGCTATGTAACTGTTTAATATTTACTTGTAGACGTAGAGCTTGCTCACGTTAGAAGCGCAGCTTCTTGTTACTGTATTTTGTTCTAAGTGAAAGCATCACCCATTTAAAACAAAAAAGCCCCGCTATTTAAAAATAGCGGGGCTTTTAAATTAAGCGTTATTTACTAATCAGCGCTTAACGTTTTTGTCATTGCAGAACTTGCACGACCAGCAGGTTTAATTGAACCCGGGCGTAAACCACTATCAGGGATAAGTTCACGTTTATCGTGAGCCATAGCCACTGGTACATGTTTTACTTCACTATCTGCTGCTGGAGCAGGTTGTGCCATTGGCGCACTTGCGTGTCCTTTAGTGATCACTGTTTTAGAATTTAAAGTTGCCTCAGCCGCTTTTTCAACTACTGGTGCTTCTTTAGCTTCCACAGGCGTCTCTGTAGTTTCAACCGGTACCACTTCAGCTTCTAAAGCTGGTTCTTCAGCTTTAACTGGCTCTTCAGCTTTAACTGGTTCTTCAGCTTTAACTTGATCTTCAGCTTTAACTGGTTATTCAGCTTTAAAATGATCTAAATAAT
>NZ_PNDV01000046.1:0-1006 GCF_005930865.1 Pseudoalteromonas sp. S554
ACATTAAAGTGGTTAGCCAAGTAGGTAATTACATCATTCACTGAGTGCCTTTTACTAACAAGCTTGCTTTCATAGTTCGATGTTGCAATATAGCCTTTAATGCTTTCAATAAAGTCATCACTGCCTAGCACCGACAATAACTTTTTAGCACCATAAAAAGCGCTTATCTCTTCATTACACTTATATTCAACAAACTGTTTGTACGCAACATACTTACGCTTTTTACCTTGCAGCGAAAATATAAAATCTCGAACCAACCATGTAGGTGTCGCACCACTTTTAATAAAAGCTGAATAGCTAGACCATTTATACTTAGCAAGGTCATCTACCAATGGGGTGCTCGTTTCAATTGGGTTGCGATGAATATACCGGCTAACATGCGATAAATAGTTATCAGCATCCACCAACACGGCTTTGTATCGGCCCCTAAACAGTGCACCATCTGTATTATGTGTTCGATTAAAGTATTGAGTGTAAAGGCCATTAATATGCTTCATGGCCTTGCCTAAATTAGCATCGGGAGTTTTTATTAGCAGATGGTAATGATTGGTCATCAAACAATACGAATGCACTTCAATATTAAACCGAAGGCTTGCTTGCTCAATGCAGTATAAAAAATTCTTAAAGTCGTAATCGCTCAAAAAGGTATTTTCGTGCCCTCTTCCACGATTCATCACATGATAAAACGCATTCTCATACTCTATTCGCAACGGCCTAGACATAGCAATCAATTCAAAAAGTAGTAAATTATAAATTTAGACCTTTAATGTCTGAAGTCAAGATTTGACCCCTTTGATTCCACGATTCATCACATGATAAAACGCATTCTCATACTCTATTCGCAATGGTCTAGACATAATAATTAACTCAATGAGCAATAAACTATAAATCTAGATCACTAATGTCCGAAGTCAAGATTTGACCCCTTTGGTTTCTTATGATAAAAAGCACCAAATACTCCCATTCCAATTGGGTTTGATAAAACTGCCCATTGCTCTCGTCCTGG
>NZ_PNDV01000047.1:0-562 GCF_005930865.1 Pseudoalteromonas sp. S554
ACGTTTGTATGATATTAAATTGTGCCAAGATTTAACGGGATTAAATTTGCAGGCATTAGCAGATGTTTTTAATGTTAAACACTATTCTGCCATATCACAAGCTGTTGGTAGATTAAATGCATTAATTATTGAAAATAAGCAGGTTAAATTACAGTGGGAAGCGCTTCGAGGTTGTTTGATGTCTGAAGTCAAGATTTGACCCCTTAATGAGATCTTTAATAAGAGGTTACTATGATTTGTAGGGTGTTTATTTTACTTTGCATTTTTTGCTTTAGCATTGGCTCGTTAAATGCCAGTGAAAAGGGTAAAACCATTACGTTTGCGGTTGGTCACGATCATGACAAAATGCTGATGGAGAATTACCCAATTTATCGTGCTAGTTGGCAATTTTTAAATCAAAGTTTAGCTAAATTAGGATATGAAGTAGACGCCATTATTTTACCATGGGCGAGAGCTAACTATTATACTCAATTAGGAAAAGCTGACGGTCTATTTTTAGCTGCTAACCTGCCAGGACGAGAGCAATGGGCGGTTTTATCAAACCCAATTGGAATGGGAGTAT
>NZ_PNDV01000048.1:0-3211 GCF_005930865.1 Pseudoalteromonas sp. S554
GGGGTTCTAGGGATTTTCCCCTCTAAAGTAACATAAATCGCCATACTCACCATATTTAAAGGCATACAAAGGTGGGTTACTTCTCCAAAGTATGGCAAATTATGAGGTTAACAACCCCTTAAACTTAATTTAATTCCTATGGCTATAAAAAACGAACTATCAATTCTTACCAAAGCTGAGCAGCTTGATCTATATTCTCCGCCGCTATTATCACTTGAACAACAACGATTGTATTTTACGCCAAACGAGATCGAGTTAACAGAGTTGAAAAGTATTCGCCTAAGGAACCACCGATGCTATTTCATTGCGTTATTAGGGTATTTTAAGTCTAAGCCTGTGATTCTTTCACCTAGCTTTAACCTCATCTTTGACGATATGCAGTTTATTTCAACGCAAGTTCAAGGAGGCAAAGGGATCAGGCCTTTCAGCATTAATAAGATGCAGCGTGACCGTATATATCAAAGAATACTGAGGTTATTAAACTATCAGAAATGGGACGAAAGTCTGCACTTTGCGCCGCTGTACGAACATCTTGTTATGGTCGGCAAAGCTTGGCTTGAGCCTCGTTATCTATTCGATGCAGCCGCTGAATATCTAGCAACGCATAGAATTGCCATCCCTAAATATACTGTCTTACAAAAGCTTATCAGTCGTGTTATCCAACAGGTCAAGAAGGCGTTAAATAATAAGCTTCGTATTCATGTTTCATCTGAACTACACGGATTTCTAAATACTATTATCGATGACAAAGATGGGCTCTCCTTAAGCCAGCTTCGAGCCGGTGCAAAAAGCGTTATGGTGACAGAGCTAAAAAAAGAACTGACGGTGTATCATCAGTTACAGCCTTATACAAGAC
Organism: Pseudoalteromonas sp. S554; assembly: GCF_005930865.1. NCBI lineage: Bacteria > Pseudomonadati > Pseudomonadota > Gammaproteobacteria > Alteromonadales > Pseudoalteromonadaceae > Pseudoalteromonas > Pseudoalteromonas sp. S554. The sequence goes on from NZ_PNDV01000048.1 coordinate 857, forward strand.
AGATTGATAATGCTGTTAAGGGCTTAGCCTTATCGTCTAAAAACCAACAACACTTCGGTGAAATGGTGGATTATTATGGCAGTAAACTAAAACGCTTTAAGCGTCCACAGCAACACCTATGGTTGCTGTGTTTTCTGACTCAACGCATACGGCAAAGCCTAGAGCGATTGGCTGATGGGTTTATTCATCATATCCGTAAACAACAAGAAGCTGCGCATGCGTTTGCCCAACAGGCAGTGTTTGACTCATGGAGGTCAGCTGCAGACAATGTCACCAAAGCCGCAGAATTACTGCATCTGTTTGTTGATGACAGTATCGACGATAATCAACCATTTGCAACGGTTAGGCAACAAGCATTAAGTGTAATGAATAACCAAGATATAGAAACGCTATGCCTGTACTTAAAAAAGCAAAAACGCACGGTAGAAGAATATCAATGGCAATATTATGATGATCAAAACGGGTTAATTGAGCAGTTATTAAGGCCCGTGTTTCTATGTCTTGAATGCCAAGCAGGTAAAGGCTCAGAAGCATTAGTGACCCAGCTCAAAACCACAAAAACAGAACTATTAGCAGGTAATACATTGCAAACAATGGATAGTACACTTATCCAACAAAAACATCGTCCATGGTTAATTAACAAGGATGTTGTTCATCCACAGCGATACGAATGGTTGCTTTACCGTCAACTGGCTTCTCGGCTTAATGGTCGAATTTACTTATCAAACGTCACTAAATATCGTGCGCTAGAAGACGACTTAATTGCATCGTCAATACAGCCTGATCTATTGGCATCATCAACATTGGAAAAGCTAAAGCAGCCGATTCAGAAGCTACTGCAAGTAAAACAAATACGCTTAACAACATCCCTAGAAGATGTTGCTCGTCACATTGATAATGGTGATAACCGCAATGTGATCATGAAGAGCCGAAGTGGCACACGATGGCGACTGCCAGTTAAAGGCTCCCAATCACTTGTCAACAACCCTTTCTTTAAACAAATGATCCCCGTCAGTATTGCTGATGTGTTGCGTTATGTTGAACAAGAAACCAACTTTATGCAATGCTTCGCACACGTGCTGCCAATACAAAAACAAGTAGGCGCCAATCAGGATGATTTATTGGCTATTCTAATTGCGAATGCGACACATCGCGGCGTATATGGGATGGCACAAATATCTGATCGCAGTTATGAGCATCTAAGCACTATACAAGCTAATTATATTAGGCCTGAAACCTTGCAAGAGGCTAGTGATATCATCAATAACGCAGTAGCGGCACTCCCTATTTTCCGCCACTATCACATCCAAGAAGACGTCCTGCACGCCAGTACCGATGGGCAAAAATTTGAAACTCACCTTGAGACTTTTAAAACTCGCTACTCCTCGAAATACTTCGGCACCAACAAAGGTATTACGGCCATGACGTTAGTTGCCAATCATAGTGCGTTAAATGCCCGTATCATAGGATCTAATGAGCATGAGTCCCATTATATTTACGACTTACTACAATCTAATACTAGTGATCTTAAGCCAGATGTCCTCTCAACCGACACCCATGGTGTTAATCATGTTAATTATGCCTTATTGGATTTATGCGGTTATAGTTTTGCGCCTAGGTATGCTCAGTTCACCAGTGTGATCAATGACCTATTTAACGTAACTGAAAGCGACGACGGAAACACGCATCTGGCGCTGAAAAAGCCGATAAAAATGAATGTGATTGAAGAAGGCTGGCAGGATATTCAGCGTATTGTGTTATCCCTTCAAGAAAAACGCACAACACAGGCATTGCTAGTACGCAAATTATCTGGTTATCCATCTAGACACCCTATATTACAAGCATTAACGGAATATAATAGGCTCATCAAAGCCCAATATTTACTTGATTATATTGATGATGCAAGTCTGCGCCAATATGTTCAACGAGCACTGAACCGAGGCGAAGCCTGGCATTTCCTCAGGCGAGCTATTGCATCGGTCAATCGTGACCAGTTCCGTGGAAAAAACGAATCAGAAATAGTCGTCTGGAACGAGTGTGCCCGTTTGACGGCAAATGCTATTATCTACTTTAACTCGATGATCCTAAGTCATCTATTACTGCACTTTGAAGAAGTTGGTGACGAGGAAAAAGCAGCAATAACTCGACAAGTATCACCCGTTGCATGGCAGAACATTAATCTGAGCGGCACTTATCAGTTCGCTAGTAACCGCAAACTACCTGATTTACAGGAAATAACTAGGCCTATTGTTGAAAATGAAGTCTAAAATGAAAGGTAACCCAGCTCCACAAGCCATTAACTGCGAGGGTTGTGGCGATTTATGTTACTTTAGAGGGGAAAATCCCTAGAACCCC